>NZ_RCNY01000027.1:0-14380 GCF_004307635.1 Pseudomonas sp. Sample_22 | reverse complement strand
ACGGCGACGGATAGGCCTTTGGGGCGTCCGCTACCGAACGATGATGATGAGCCACCTGGTGAACGCGGATGGGCGGGCAAACCGTCCTGCAGGACTGTGCGCAGGCCGAAGGCCGGAGGCAAGCAGAGCGCGCAGCCCGGTACGGGCGAAGGCGTGAGGATGGAAGCCCGAAGGGCCAAGACCTGGCTCATTTGGATAACCACTATATCTAGTGGCTGGATCAGCTGCCAGCAACACAACCTAGTGCTATCCCTTCCCTCAATTATCCCGCATGTCACCACGTTTTATTCTGACCAGCTCACTCAATAACAGCTCTCGTTGCGCTGCAGTGATGTTGCCGAAATTCTGCATCTTCCTGACACACCCGAGCGCTAACCCATACCCTTTCAACGGATACGATGGGTCATGCTCTCGCCGCTTCAGCGATTCCTCTAGCACGGCCATTGCTTTTGCTAACTCGATGTGTTTGCTCCGAAGTCCTGACAACGTGACTCGATTTGCGAGCAGTTCGGGAAAGTCGTTCGCCAGGGCCGGACGGTCTGAATCCATCATGCACCTGATCGCCATTTTCAAGTCTTGTTTGGTGACACCAGATGCGACCGACATAGCACCTTGGATCTCGGCAACCGAGGCGGTTTCCGTCCAGAAAAGGAGGCTTAGGTAGTCGTTCAGTTCACGCTCAGTCTGTTCGTCCATGCTGCAGATCCTCAAATATCCATTTCGTGTGGAGTGTCCACGTCAACCAGCGAGCGGCACTGTTCGGCCTTGCGCAACAGCCCGGAACCGTTGCCGTGCGGCCATATTGACGCTGCAGCTTCGTAAAGTTCCGCAGCTGAATAATACTTCCGCCGATGTTCTGCCAGTCGAGCAGCCGTTTGCAGGGCAACGCTGGAACGTTGGGCTTTGCTTGGGGTGAGGTCACGGAATTGCATCGGTGTATCTCCTTCGCAGTGTACCGGAGCGGTTGCCGCCGCTTGGCCCGGTTGGGTGCGCCCTGGTCTACAGGGCGCTGTTTGTCATTGCTGTTGAGTTGCGACCGTCAGGCCGACCGCGATTGGTCGAACCCACACCGGCATATGGCTGAGCAGGAAAGTTTCGCCTTGCTTGGCCAGCAACAGCGTACGGGCCATAACACCGGCGATGGCTTCCGCCGCGTCGGGCGGCACGGCGTTGCCGATTCGTTCGCGCCATGCCTGATCGCTCAAGCCGTCCAGCTCTAACTGTTCCTCTGGCTCGACCAAGCTTTGCAGCGCCGCCATTTCAAAGGTGGTGAACGGGCGATGCCATGTGCCATCCAGGCTCTCGATCACACACGAAAGCCGATCATTAGCAGCGGGCATTCGCGGGTCGGCTACGCTCCAGCGGCCATTGTCCTGGCGAGCGCTGGCCGATACTGCACCGGCTTGGCCATCCCAGCCAATAACGCCGTAATGGCCCCCGGTTAGGTACGCATCGCCCTTGCCACGGCGCAGGCCGGGGCGAGGATCCTGCACAGCAAAAGCCCCTTGGCCGGTTGTGCTACCGGCAATCACCGTGCGGGCGGCACTGTCCCAGCGCGTTACGTTGTATTTGCCGTGGCCCCTAGCTGAGCCACGCGGATCCGCAACGCTGAAAGTGCCCTGCCCTGGTGACTTGACGCCGATGATTGCGCCGCTGCTGTCGTCCCAACGTCTGACGCCATACTGTTGGTATTGCAAAGCGCCTGCCTTGCTACGTGGATCCGCGACCGAAAATGCCCCATTAGTTGGGCCGGATTGCCCGGCGACGGTGCCTGCAGAATCGTCCCAGCCGTGGGCACCCAAGTACCCGGAGAACGCTTCGGGTACGATCACAAAGTCTCGTAGATAGCCGTCCTCGATGGTCAGCCGGTCAAGGCTGCGCCAGTCCTTGCCAGCTTCGACCAAGGCCAAGCGAACCCACGTCTTCCACTGCAGCGCTGGAATGCGGTGCATTGGGCCTGCTAGCTCAATGTCGCCCGGCATGGGCATACGTCCGAGTACTGCGCCGACCGGCTGCAGCGACTTCTTGTCCGGCTCGTACAGGAACGGCGGCACTTTCTCGACGTGGCGTGCAACCAGTAGGAAACGCTTGCGGCTCTGCGCCAGGCCGCCCAGCTCGCCACAATCATGCGTTGTCTCTGCCACGGCATAGCCATAGAAGCCGAGGATCTGCGCGATCTGATCAAGCAGGTGACGGCCACGGGTGGCCAGCCTTGGCACGTTCTCGAAAACAATGAGGCCGGGCGGGTTGTGTCGCCATGCTTCGCACATGAGCCACACACAGCGTAGGGTCAGTTCGTTTAATGCTTGATACTTCGGCGTCTGGCTCAACGCCTCGGAAAGAAGCCCGCTCGCGCCCTTGCATGGGCTGCTGATGAAAACGGTGTCGGGATCCTGAAAGCCTGCAGCGCGGCGAATGTCTTCCGGCGTGGCTTCCGTCCAACCCAGTGGCGGCTCTTTACCGTGGAAACGGATGTACTGATCGCGGGTGAAAAGATCCATCTGCGTGCCAGGCACACCGGCCAGGCGCTGGAAGTCACGCAAGGCTCCGGCATCAACATCGACACCGCCAATGCAGCGCCACTCTGCCTGCAGGTGGCCGACGATTTCTTTGTTGCGGTTGAAGCCTTTGGCCCCGCCACCCAACCCACAGCAGAAATGGAAATGCTTGAGCACATACTTTTTCGGCATGTTCATCATGGTGTTCCTTCACAAAAGGCCCGGACGTTTTGGCGTCCGGGCCTTGCGGGTCAGACTTGGGAGGCGGTTGCCTTGGCCATGTCGAGGAAGATCTCGGCGTGTAGTTCGAGCGGGAATTCCGCGACGACCTCACGCTGACCGCCATCGCGTTGCTCGCCGACCATGTAAAGGGTCACGGTGGCGGGATCTTGCCCTGGTCGTGCCTGATGGGTAGGCATGACGGTGAAGGTGCTGTAGCGGCGCAGTTCTGCCGCTTCGCTGAAGTAGAGGATATGGGGCTCAAAAGCCATGAGTGAATCTCCTTCGCAGATTTCCCGGAGCGGTTGCCGCCGCTGAATCCGGGCAATCGAAGCGGTATTGCTTCGACGGGATTAGTATCTCAAATCCCGCTTACAGTGTCAACTATTTGTAAAATTATACTTTACTAAATATTCCTGTTCTCGCGTGCGAGAAATTGCCTTTTCGACTTGACGCAGCCGCTCTCCTGGGCTGCTCCGAGGCTGAGTGTTGCGAGCGGTAAACAAACGCTTTTCAGCGCGTTCGCGCAGCGGACGCAGCAAGACCCTTCGCCCTGGAGCGCGCTGCCGGTGGTGGTCTGCTCGTCAGCGTCGGTCGGTCGCGGTAAGCCCGGACTATCCAGAGCTGGGCCGCGTGCAATGGGTCGTGGAATACCGGAGGGAGCTTGCGACCGAGGATATGCCGCGAAAGCCCGTTGCAGGCAAGGCACGGCGACGGATAGGCCTTTGGGGCGTCCGCTACCGAACGATGATGATGAGCCACTTGGTGACGCGGAGGGATAGCTTAGCTTTGACCTATGGATTCAAGGCAGGCATTTTAATGTTCATCGATGTCTTTGCGTTGCGCCGCCTCTGTAGCCACGCGGCGAGCGCGGCCACCCGTTTGCATTCAACCTGACCAGTTATTTGCATTCGTTCTGACTACCGATTTCATCGGATTTAAACCAGAACGCTTTGTAACCAAGTTCGGCAGAGAACGGCCAGAAGCGGTCAGTTATGGCGGGCAGGCGAAGCTAGGTTGAATCAATATCGTGACCTGTCCTCGCTTATCCTCCACGCTATTGGGGGTAACAGCCTTCAAGAATAGTGATAGAGGCGTAAATCGCCCTGATCCTTCCTATTGTGGGAAGGCCGTTTCGATCAAATTCGATCAAGGAATCATGAGCATTTGAAGATAGCTGCTGATGCGGCTATCTGGCAGACTCACAACGATTTAAAGCGATTGAGATGTCTTTGAGCGTCAATGCCATGAATGCCGAACCTTGGGTTACCGCAATCGATGTTGCCCGGCATCTGGGGCGTAATGAAGGACACGGTTTACCGCTGGCGGGAGCACAAGGGTCTACCCGCGCACAAGATCGAGCGACTGTGGAAATTTCAGCTCCGAGATTAATGAATCGTTGCGCGCGGGTGGTGCCGATGACGACACGGAGAACGGGAACGACAAAATTGAATCCAGCGAGGAAGTATCTGGGCCAGGAAGGACCCTCTCGACAAGAAACTCTTACGGCCAGTAACCAGCAAAACCACGGGGCTGGGACGAAATCGCCGAAGATTGCATTGCTTTGTCAGTGCAATTGGTGACCTGTCTATTAACGGGCACGAAGGAGTTTAAGACGCCCCGCCACTGATGACTACACCCAGGCACACCTGCCCGACACACCGCAGCGCCAGCTAACCGAGCCCACCAACGCCCCCAACACCACCCAGTCACTCTCACACACGATGGAGTGGCCAGTAAACCGAATGGAAATAGGCACAACAGTATGACAAGTACCCAACAACGCGCCGCACTGCAACGCCAGATCTGGCAAATTGCTAATGATGTTCGTGGCGCAGTCGATGGCTGGGATTTCAAGCAGTATGTGCTCGGCACCCTTTTCTACCGCTTCATCAGCGAAAACTTCGCCAGCTACATCGAAGGCGGTGATGACAGCATCAACTACGCAGAGCTGCCCGATAGCATCATCACCTTGGACATCAAAGACGATGCTATCAAGACCAAGGGCTACTTCATCTATCCCAGTCAGGTATTCGCCAAGGTGGCTGCCAGTGCCCACAGCAACGAGAGTCTGAATATCGATCTGGCTGCCATCTTTGCCTCCATTGAAAGCTCGGCCAACGGCTACCCTTCCGAGCGCGATATCAGAGGCCTGTTTGCCGACTTCGACACCACCAGCAACCGTCTGGGCAACACTGTCAAAGACAAGAATACGCGCCTCGCCGCCGTGCTCAAAGGCGTAGCCGGGCTGGACTTTGGTAGCTTTGATGCCAGCCACATCGACCTGTTTGGGGATGCCTACGAATTTCTCATCTCCAACTACGCCGCCAACGCCGGCAAGTCCGGTGGTGAGTTTTTCACGCCGCAGCATGTGTCCAAGCTGATTGCCCAGCTCGCAATGCACAAGCAAACAACGGTCAACAAGATTTACGACCCGGCCTGTGGCTCGGGCTCGCTGCTGCTGCAAGCAAAGAAGCACTTCGATGCACACATCATTGAAGACGGCTTTTTCGGTCAGGAACTCAACCACACCACGTATAACCTGGCGCGGATGAACATGTTCCTGCACAACGTCAACTACGACAAATTCAATATCCAGCTGGGCGACACCCTCTGCGAGCCATACTTTGGCGATGACAAACCTTTTGATGCCATCGTCTCCAACCCACCGTACTCGGTGAAGTGGAAGGGGGCGGGCGACCCCACCCTGATCAACGACGACCGCTTTGCCCCGGCCGGCGTGCTCGCGCCCAAATCCAAAGCCGACTTCGCCTTTGTGCTGCACGCACTCAGCTACCTCTCGGCCAAAGGCCGTGCCGCCATCGTTTGCTTCCCCGGCATCTTCTACCGGGGCGGAGCTGAGCAAAAGATCCGCCAATACCTGGTGGACAACAACTACGTGGAAAGCGTGATCTCGCTCGCGCCCAATTTGTTCTATGGCACCACCATCGCCGTGAACATTCTGGTGCTGTCCAAACACAAGACCGACACCACCACCCAGTTCATCGACGCCAGCGGCCTGTTCAAGAAAGAAATCAACAACAACATGCTGCTGGACACGCACATCAAGCAGATCATGCAGGTGTTCGATAGTAAGGCGAACGTGGATCACTTTGTCCAGTCCATCCCTTTTGAGCAGGTGGCTGCCAACGGCTACAACCTGTCTGTCAGCAGCTACATCGATGCCAAGGACAACCGTGAGGCGGTGGATATTGCTCAGCTCAATGCCGACCTGAAAGCCACGGTTGCCAAGATCGATCAACTGCGGGCGGAGATTGATGCCATCGTCGCGGAGATCGAGGCATGAGCAGCGTGAATTTCATGGAAAAACTGTTGGATGGAGTGGCAGTGGAGTGGGTGACTCTTGGATCTGTGGCGGACATTGGTACCGGAAGCTCAAACCGTCAGGATGAAAGCGAAACCGGAATCTACCCATTCTATGTTCGTTCAAAGAACGTCTTAAAGTCAGATACCTTTGAATTTGATGAGGTGGCAATAATCATTCCCGGCGAAGGCGGGATTGGCGACATATTTCACTATGTAGAAGGAAAGTACTCTCTACATCAGAGGGCTTATAGAATTCATGTTAAATCAGATGTGATAAGTACGAAATTCTTGTACTACTTCATGTCGTCCAGTTTTAAGCAATACATTTTGATGAAAAGCGTGGGATCAACTACTTCCTCGATTAGGAAGCCCATGCTTGAAGGATTCCAAGTGCCCATCCCCTGCCCAGAAAACCCCATCAAATCGCTTGAAATCCAAGCCGAGATCGTCCGCATACTGGACGCCTTTATCGAGCTGATCGCCGAGGTAAAAGCCAAGCTAACCGCCGAGCTGATCATTCGTAAAAAACAATACATGCACTACCGCGACGAGTTGATGAGTTTTAAAGAAGGGGAAGTTGAGTGGAAAGCGCTGGGAGAGATTGGCGAATTTATTCGTGGAAAGCGTTTTACCAAAGCTGATTTTGTTGAAGATGGTATCAGCGTTATCCATTACGGCGAGATATACACGCGTTACGGCGCTTTTGCGACACGAGCTTTTTCTCAGGTCAGAAACGATATGGCTGGATCACTGCGCTATGCAGAGCCAGGCGATGTAGTGATAACCGACGTGGGCGAGACCGTTGAGGATGTTGGCAAGGCCGTTGCGTGGCTCGGAGATGAAAAGGTCGCTATTCACGATCATTGCTATGCTTTTCGGCATTCAATGGATCCGAAATTTGTTTCCTATTGCATGAAAACGACAGCTTTCATTGCCGACAAGGCAAAATATATAGCCAGAACCAAAGTTAACACATTGCTGATTAATGGGTTTTCGAAGATTAAAATTCCTGTTCCGTACCCAAGTGATCCAGATAGATCCCTAGCAGAACAGATTCGCATCGTTTCCATTCTTGATAGATTCGACGCGCTCACCAACTCTCTCGCTGAAAGTTTGCCGCGTGAAATTGCTTTGCACCAAAAACAATACGCGCATTACCGTGACTTGCTGTTGAATTTTCCAAAACTAGAAAAGGTAGCGGCATAATATGGGCAAGACGCTGACAGAAATCGCCCAACAGCTAAAAGAAGCCAAAAAAAAGGTGCAGCTGATCTATGCCTTTAATGGCACAGGTAAAACGCGTCTGTCGCGTGATTTCAAGCAGCTAATCGCTCCAAAAGAGGATGGAAGTGAAGACGGCGATGAGACGGATCAACCCGGGTTGTCGCGCAACAAAATTCTGTATTACAACGCCTTTACTGAAGACTTGTTCTATTGGGACAACGACTTGGCCGACGATGTTGATCCCAAGCTGAAAATTCAGCCCAACACCTTTACGGATTGGGTGTTGATGGACCAGGGCCAAGATCAGAATATCATCACGACCTTTCAGCGTTACACCAACGACAAGCTCACGCCAAGGTTCAATGCAGAACGAAAAGAACAAGACAAGGACGGTAAAGAGATCACCATCAGAGCCTTCTCGGAGGTCACTTTCTCGATGGAGCGCGGTGATGCGACGCATTCGGGAAATCTGAAAATCTCCAAGGGCGAAGAAAGCAACTTCATCTGGAGTATTTTCTACACACTGCTTGAGCAGGTGGTTGGCGTACTCAATGTTGCGGAGCCGGTTGATCGAGAAACCGACCAATTCAATCAACTGGAATATGTGTTTATTGATGATCCGGTCAGTTCGCTGGATGAGAACCACCTGATTCAGCTAGCGGTAAACCTAGGGCAATTGATCAATTCGAGTGCATCGGATGTCAAATTTATTGTATCCACACATAACGCGCTGTTTTATAACGTGCTTTACAACGAAGTTGGTGCAAAGAGCGGGTATATTCTGAGTCGCTTGGACGATGGCACATTTGTGCATGAAGAAAAGCAAGGCGATTCAAACAAAAGCTTTTCTTATCACCTGCACATTAGAAGCCTGATCGAGCAGGCTATCGCTACCGATAGCGTGCAGCGGTACCATTTTGCGCTGCTGCGCAATTTGTATGAAAAAACTGCAAACTTTCTTGGATATCGGAGATGGTCTGACCTGTTGCCGGACGACAAGAAAGCGTACTCCAGCCGTATTATGAATTTTTATCCTCACAATACTTTGTCCAACGAAGAGATCGCAGAACCGACACCGCCCGAGAGAGAGATGGTTGGTCTACTGCTTAGGAACCTGAATACCTATGGCTACTGGCAGCAGGAACAATAAAATGGTTGATTACGCGAAGCCCATTGCTGAGTCCAATAATTTCATTGTTCTGGATAAATACAGCAAGGAATGGCAGGTTGCAGAGAGCTACCAAAGCGAAGGTGATCTGGAGCGCGAGTTTATTCAGGATCTGGTCAATCAGGGCTATGAATACCTGAGCGGCCTGAACACGCCGGAGGCCTTGTTAGCCAATGTGCGCGTGCAACTGCAAACTCTCAACAACGTGGAATTTTCTGATAGCGAGTGGTTGCGCTTTGTCGAGACCTGGCTCGACAAGCCCAGCGATGGCATTGTCGAAAAAACCCGGAAGATTCATGACGATTACATTCATGACTTTGTATTTGACGACGGCCGCATTCAAAACATCTACCTGCTGGACAAAAAAAACATTACTCGCAACAAGGTGCAGGTGATCAAGCAGTTTGAGCAAAAGGGGAGCCACGCCAACCGCTACGATGTAACTATTCTAGTGAACGGCTTGCCGCTGGTGCAGGTGGAGCTGAAAAAGCGCGGTGTTGCGATTCGCGAAGCCTTCAACCAGGTACACCGCTACAGCAAGGAGAGCTTCAACAGCGAGCACTCTTTGTATAAATATATGCAGCTTTTCGTGGTCTCTAACGGCACCGATAGCCGTTACTTTGCGAACACTACCCAACGCAACAAGAACAGCTTCGACTTCACCATGAATTGGGCGAAGGCGGATAACAGCCTGATTAAAGATCTGAAAGACTTTACCGCCACTTTCTTTCAGAAACGCACCTTGCTCAATGTGCTGCTGCATTACTCAGTATTTGATGTTAGCAACACGCTGCTTGTGATGCGCCCTTACCAGATTGCCGCCACGGAGCGCATTCTGTGGAAGATTAACAGCACGTATCAGGCAAAGAACTGGAGCAGTACCGAAAGCGGCGGCTTCATTTGGCATACCACCGGCTCAGGCAAGACCCTGACCAGTTTCAAAGTTGCGCGACTCGCTACTGAGCTGGACTTCATTGACAAGGTGTTCTTCGTGGTGGACCGCAAAGATCTGGATTACCAGACCATGAAGGAATACCAGCGCTTTTCACCGGAAAGCGTGAATGGTTCTGACAGCACGGCTGGCCTGAAGCGTAACCTGGATAAGGACGACAATAAGATCATCGTCACCACCATTCAGAAGCTGAACAACCTGATGAAGAGTGAGGCCGACCTACCTATCTACGGCAAGCAGGTGGTCTTCATTTTTGATGAGTGCCACCGCAGCCAGTTTGGTGAAGCGCAGAAGAATCTAAAGAAGAGGTTCAAGAAGTTCTGTCAGTTTGGCTTTACCGGCACACCAATATTTACAGGCTATAACGCTTTAGGCGCGGAAGATACTGCAAGCGTATTTGGCCGTGAATTACATTCGTATGTAATCACCGATGCGATTCGTGATGAAAAGGTGCTCAAATTCAAAGTCGACTACAATGATGTGCGGCCGCAGTTCAAGGCCATTGAAACTGAGCAGGATGAGAGAAAGCTCAGTGCGGCGGAAAACAAGCAGGCCTTGTTGCACCCCGACCGTATCCGCGAGATAACCCAGTACATCCGGAACAACTTTAGGCAGAAAACCCATCGCCTGCAAGCGGGCAATAAAGGTTTTAACGCCATGTTCGCGGTAAGCAGCGTGGACGCTGCCAAACTGTACTACGAGTCTTTCAGGGATCTACAGAAAGGCAGCGACAGGCCATTGAGGGTAGCCACCATCTTCTCATTTGCGGCCAACGAGGAGCAGGACGCGGTCGGCGATATTCAGGACGAAAGCTTCGATGTTTCTGCCATGAATAGCAGCGCCAAAGAATTTTTGAGCGCTGCCATTGCAGACTACAATGCGCTGTTCAAAACCAGCTTCAGCGTGGACAGCAATGGCTTCCAGAACTACTACCGCGATCTGGCCAAACAAGTCAAAGCCAAGGAGATCGACTTGCTCATTGTGGTGGGCATGTTCCTGACCGGCTTTGATGCCCCCACGCTGAACACCTTGTTTGTCGACAAAAACCTGCGTTACCACGGCTTGATGCAAGCCTACTCGCGCACCAACCGCATTTTCGACGCTACCAAAACCTTCGGCAACATCGTCACCTTCCGTGACCTGGAGCAGGCGACCATAGACGCCATCACCTTGTTTGGTGATAAAAACACCAAGAACGTAGTGCTGGAGAAGAGCTATACGGAGTATATGGAAGGCTTTACCGATGTAGTGACTGGTGAGGCGCGGCGTGGCTTTGTGGACGTAGTTCGAGAGTTAGAGCAACGCTTCCCTGATCCCTCTGCCATTGAAAAAGAGTCTGATAAAAAAGCTTTCGCGAAACTGTTTGGCGAGTATTTGCGTGTTGAGAGCGTGCTGCAAAACTACGATGAATTTGCCAGCCTGAAGGCCTTGCAAGATATCGATATG
This sequence comes from Pseudomonas sp. Sample_22, assembly GCF_004307635.1. NCBI lineage: Bacteria > Pseudomonadati > Pseudomonadota > Gammaproteobacteria > Pseudomonadales > Pseudomonadaceae > Pseudomonas > Pseudomonas sp. Sample_22. Next base: position 3,546 of record NZ_RCNY01000027.1, on the reverse strand, counting down.
AATGACCTGGCGTCGGTTGAAGCATTCAAAGCTCAGCACTACTTAAGCGATGATGACGTGACTGCATTGCAATCGATCAGGATTCCAGCTGAACGGAAAATCCAGGACTACCGCTCAACCTATAACGACGTTCGTGATTGGTTGCGCCGGGAAAAATCTTCCGCCGAAATGGAAAAGTCCACCGTCGATTGGGATGACGTGGTCTTTGAGGTAGACCTGCTCAAGTCACAAGAGATCAACCTGGACTACATCCTAGAACTGATTTTTGAGAACAATAGAAAGGCTAAAAACAAAGCATCACTAGTTGAAGACGTGCGCAGGGTGATTCGTGCCAGCCTGGAAAATCGTGCCAAAGAAGGCTTGCTGGTCGACTTTATTAACCAAACCGACCTAGACCAGATTGGTGACAAGGCCAGTGTGATTGACGCCTTCTTCACCTTTGCCCAAGCGGAGCAACAGAGTGAGGCACAAGAGCTAATCAGCACAGAAAACCTGAATGCAGAAGCGGCTAAGCGCTATATTACTACCTCACTAAAGCGAGAGTTTGCCAGTGACAGCGGCACTGAGCTCAATGCCGTTCTGCCCAAGATGAGCCCGCTGAACCCGCAGTACCTGAAAAAAAAGCAGATTGTCTTCCAGAAAATCGCAGCTTTTGTTGAGAAATTTAAAGGTGTGGGTGGACAGGTCTAATTGGATCCTTCCATTCGCCTGTAAAGACCTCCAAGACGCCCGCGTGGCCAACCGCAAAGCTGCGCTGCTGACACCGGCCCCGAGCCGGTGTTGTTTTTATGCGGCCTCAGATTCGTCCGCTTTTGGCCGATTTCTGCCGGTCATGTCCACGAACCGTGTTGGTCAAATCCGATGCAGATGACTGGTCAGGTCAAATGCAACCAAAGCTACACGACGCGGATAGATCAGCTTTGGAAAGTAAAATGCAATTGAATGGGGTCCTGTGCATTCCACTTCCTAGCCTGTAGAATATCTGGATGGATTTTTGCTCCTTCGCAGAAAACCTAGAGACCCGCCAGCATTGCCGTGCTGCGGGTTTCGTCGTTTTCAGGCCTTCTCATTGTCCGTGATCGACGGCAAATCAGGCAGCATGCCCTCCAGAGTTTCTTGAACTGGCGGGTTCATGCCATCACCGGCAGGCAACTGCATATCACCTGGTGCCATGACCGGCGCTTTCAGCAGCTTGCCGGTACCAAGATCGCTTTGATCTTCCGACGACACCAACACTCGCGCATTGAAACGCGCAAACCTGATGTTTTCTCGGCTATCAGCCCAAGCGATTCGGCTGTTAACCACGTACGCCAGTGCGCCGCCTCGATCACTGCCGAGCCTGATGGTTTGAATCCACGCTTGATCGATCAGCACCGACAAGGCCCGCTTGGTGGTCGCGGTCGAGGTTTCCATAAGCTTGGCCAATGTGGCCTGGCTGGCGATCAGAGCACCGCTCTTGTCCATGTTTGCAACTAGGATGTGTAGCAGCTGAGCAGCACGCGGAGCGTGCGCTATGAGCTGTGCCCAGGCTTCGTGCCCAGCACGCTCTGTCTGCACCCATGTCCCGCGTGGAGCGGGCTGGTGTAGGTTGCGGATTTCCTCAGACATTGACCCTCCTGTCAGATCATCCAAGTTGTGGTCGCTATCTCTCAAACTTGCTCGATAGCGTGCAAGAATGAGCCAAGGGTAGCTCACACTGTGCTCTATGGGTAGATCAAATTTGTTCGCTATCTCACAGGCTTGTCAGATAGCGCTCAGCCATGAGCTACCCCTAGCTCACTGTATGAGCTAGGGGTAGCTCATGGCTGTTTGCTATCGAGCAAGGATGAGCCAGGGGTAGCTCATAGATTGGGTAGCTCATCAGGTGAGCTAGGTTAGGTCACGAACTATGAGCGAGGTTGGTTCACCAACCATGACCGAAGGTTCGCTCATATGTTGAGCTACCTACTGCCCTGGAAGCCCCGTAAATCAAGGGTTCGCAACTCCTGCTTCTTATGATCTCTACCTGTCACCTTCTGCGTTTGTTGTTAATCAGGCAAAGCCGCCTGCGGCAGCGGCCACTCGTAAGCGCCTGACAGACTACGGCTACGCCTTCGCTAGTCAGTCACTTCCGACCGGCTCAACTGGTCACGGATTTTGAGCACAGTGGTTGGCGAGCATTTCGCGTGCCGGGCTGCAGCACGAATGCCAAAGTTCGCAGCGAGCAGTTCCCGTACACGCTTGTGTAAGTCCTGGTCTGTAGGACGGCCCTTGTATACGCCTCCCTGTTTGGCTTTTGCGATTCCCTGTGCTTGCCTCTCTCGACGCTGTTGATAGTCCTTGCGAGCGATAGCCGCCATCATTTCGACCATCATGTTGTTGATCGCTGCCAGCATGCGGCTGGTGAACTCGTCGTTTTGGCTTGTTCTCATTGCTAGGTGGCTGGTTGGCAGATCGAGGGCAACGATTCGCAAACCCTTTGAATCAATAGCGGCCTTGAGTGTCCGCCAGTCAGGATCCTCCATCCGAGATAGTCGGTCGATGCTTTCGACAAGAAGAACATCCCCCTTCCGAGCATCTTTGAGCAGGCGCAGCAATTCAGGCCTGTCAGCTTCTGTACCACTGACGTTCTCGGTGTATGTACTGGCAACAAGGTGTCCGTGTTCAGCGGCGAATTGCTCCAACGCTGCATTGGCCCGGGTTGCATCTTGCTCGATAGTCGAGGCGCGAAGGTATGAACGGATGAACATGGTGTACTTCACCCCGTTGTATCAGTTTGAGTGTTCACTTGTTGGTGTATCAAATTAAGCGTGCCATTAATCGAAGTAAAGCCCTGAGTTGTGTGGTCAGGGCTGTTTCAGCACGGGTATACCCATTTTGGCTATCTAGGAGCGTTGCGGATGGATCGGCTCACGAACGACTTCCAAGCCCCGCATGCGCTCATCGAAGACAATACGCTTGAGCATGTAGAGCGCGACCAACTCGCCGCCGACCTCAGAACTCCAAGCTTGCTGGATTGACTCGTACAGCCGGTCTATTTCGAGCATTGCACGACGGTAGCTTTCGACCTCCAGAATCAAGCGGCGCACATTTTCATCGGGGTACTTTATCCAGAAAGCCCGTAGCTCGGGCTGAGTGACAGACCGAAAAGGAGGAAGGTCGCGGGCCATAGCTACACCTGTACAAATAAACAGTGTATGTAAGCATACCCTAAATAAATACACGCCTTCCTTATCCCGGCAGATCTTTGCGGATGACGCATTGCTTGTCTGGCTTCGCGTTCAATCGCATGCAGTTCTTGAAATTGTCGTTTCAAGGTTGGTCATGTTGCGTTTTCCCTCAATCTTCGATTTCGAGTTGATCCATGTTGCCGTTCCAGCGTTGCCCGTCGGCATCGATCACGCTGACTCGTTCGGTGGCCAGGTCTAGGGCGATGATCTGGCCTGTTCCGAATGAGGTGAGATCGGTCGTTCTACCAATCAAAGGACGTTGCTCACTCTGTTCCATGTGGCTGATCCTTCTTCGTCATGGATTTGTTTTGCCAATACTTCAACCGTTCTTCGTCCG
>NZ_RCNY01000045.1:0-15624 GCF_004307635.1 Pseudomonas sp. Sample_22 | reverse complement strand
CCTCCCCAGAGCCCACCCACGCTTTTTTGCGCGGGATGCGAAGTGGAGCGCAACCGTCTTATAAATGAAACAGCGCCCTCGGCTATACTCCCCGCATTTCGAATATGCCCCGAGGACTGACTGTGAAGAACTGGACGTTGCGCCAACGCATTTTGGCGAGCTTTGCGGTAATCATCGCCATCATGCTGCTGATGGTGGTCGTCTCGTATTCCCGGCTGTTGAAGATCGAAGACAGCGAAGCCAGCGTGCGCGAGGATGCGCTGCCAGGGCTGTATTACAGCTCCATGATTCGGGGCGCGTGGTCCGACAGCTATGTACACATTCAGGCCATGCTCGGCCTCGAGCAAGGGCAGGGCTTCACGGCAGAGGAAGCGGCCAACTTCAAGGGCTACGCTGCGCGGTTGACAGAGCAGATGGAGCTCTACCGCCAAACGATTACCGACGAAGAGGACAAGCGCGAGTACGCAGCCTTCGAAAAAATCCATGAGGACTACCACCGGATTCTGGCCGCGGTGATCGAGTTGCATAAACGCAACCAGAACGCCGAGGCCATCAACATGTTCACGGCTGAACTGACCCCGACCTGGACAGCGGGTCGCATGAAGGTCAGTGACATTCTTCGTCATAACAAGGCCGTGGCGGACGCCGATATCGCGGCCATTGATGACGCAGTGCTCACCGCCAAAGTCATCATGGGTATCTCGCTGGTGATCGCCGTGCTGGCCGCGGCTCTCTGTGGCCTGTTGCTGATGCGCGCCATCATGGCGCCGATGAATCGTATCGTGAAAATTCTCGAAATCATGCGCACCGGCGACCTCAGCAGCCGTTTGAATCTTGAGCGCAAGGATGAATTCGGCGCAGTGGAAACCGGCTTCAACGACATGATGGCCGAACTGACCTCACTGGTGTCCCAGGCGCAGCGTTCGTCGGTGCAGGTCACCACGTCGGTCACCGAAATCGCTGCCACCTCCAAGCAGCAGCAGGCCACCGCCACCGAGACAGCGGCCACCACCACTGAAATCGGCGCGACCTCCCGTGAAATCGCCGCAACATCGCGGGACCTGGTGCGCACCATGACCGAGGTGTCCACCGCCGCCGATCAGGCCTCGGTCGCCGCCGGTTCAGGCCAGCAAGGGCTGGCGCGCATGGAAGAAACCATGCACTCGGTGATGGGCGCGGCGGATCTGGTCAACGCCAAGCTGGCGATCCTCAACGAGAAAGCGGGCAACATCAACCAGGTGGTGGTGACCATCGTCAAGGTCGCCGACCAGACCAACCTGTTGTCGCTCAACGCCGCCATCGAGGCCGAGAAGGCCGGCGAGTATGGTCGCGGTTTTGCCGTGGTCGCCACCGAAGTGCGACGCCTGGCCGACCAGACCGCTGTTGCGACCTATGACATCGAGCAGATGGTGCGCGAGATTCAATCCGCTGTGTCGGCCGGTGTGATGGGCATGGACAAGTTCTCCGAAGAAGTGCGCCGCGGCATGTCCGAAGTGCAGCAGGTTGGCGAGCAACTGTCGCAGATCATCCATCAGGTCCAGGCACTGGCACCGCGGGTGTTGATGGTCAACGAGGGCATGCAGGCCCAGGCCACCGGTGCCGAGCAGATCAACCATGCGCTGGTGCAATTGGGCGATGCCAGCAGCCAGACCGTCGAATCCCTGCGTCAGGCCAGTTTCGCCATCGATGAATTGAGCCAGGTGGCCGTCGGGCTGCGCAGCGGCGTTTCGCGATTCAAAGTCTGATGAGCGAAATGACGGCCAAACGCAGCGCCGTTAAGCCAGCGTTGCACGCCTTGTTTCTGGTGTTTCGCATCGGCAGCGAGCGCTATGCCTTGCAGGCCATCGAAGTGGCGGAAGTGCTGCCGCGCCTGCCATTGAAACCCATCGCCCACGCGCCGCACTGGGTTGCGGGGGTGTTTGCCTATCGCGGTGCGGTGGTGCCGGTGATTGACCTTGGTGCTTTGACGTTTGGTACTCCATCGCAAGCGCGCACCAGCACGCGGCTGGTGCTGGTGCATTACCGACCGGATGAAAGCGCACAGGCGCAACTGCTCGGGCTGATTCTGGAACAGGCCACGGACACCTTGCGTTGCAACCCGGCGGATTTTCAGCCTTATGGGTTGGATAATCGCCAGGCCCCGTATCTGGGGCCGGTGCGCGAAGATGCCCACGGTCTGTTGCAATGGGTGCGAGTCGCCGATCTCTTGGATGAACCGGTGCGTGCGCTGCTGTTTCCGACGCCACCTCTGGACCTGACGCTGCTTGAGGGCCGGCCATGACCAGCGACCAGCGTTTTTTCGATTTCCTCAAAGAGCGCATCGGCCTTGACGTGACGTCGGTCGGTCCGGCGATCATCGAGCGTGCCGTGCGTCAACGCAGTGCGGCGGCTTCGGCGCAGTCGGCGGATGAATATTGGCGTACCTTGCAGGCGTCTGCCGACGAACAACAGGCGTTGATCGAAGCGGTGATCGTTCCCGAGACCTGGTTTTTTCGTTACCCGGAATCTTTCGCCACCCTGGCGAAACTGGCGACCAAACGGTTGGCAGACATCAACAATATGCGTGCCCTGCGGATTCTCAGCCTTCCGTGCTCCACGGGCGAGGAGCCTTACTCGATTGCCATGGCACTGCTGGATGCCGGGTTAAAACCGCACCAGTTCAAGGTCGAAGGCATGGATGTCAGCCCGCTGTCGGTGGACAAAGCCCGGCGCGCGCGGTACGGCAAGAACTCGTTTCGCGGTCAGGACATCACGTTTCGCGACCGGCATTTCACCGCCGAAGGCGACGGCTATCGGCTTAGTCCGCGAGTGCTCGATCAAGTCCACCTGCAGGTGGGCAACCTGCTCGATCCGGCATTGCTGGTCAACGAGCCACCCTATGACTTCGTGTTTTGCCGCAACCTGCTGATCTACTTCGATCTGGCCACACAAAAACAAGTGTTCGAGGTGCTCAAGCGCCTGACTCATGTGGATGGCGTGTTGTTTATCGGACCGGCCGAAGGCAGTCTGTTGGGGCGTTTGGGCATGCGTTCGATCGGTATCCCGCAATCCTTTGCCTTCAGCCGGCAGAGCCCGGCGGAGTCAGAGCCGTTGCCAGCTTTCGTCCCCACACCTTTACGGGTGCCGCAACCCCTGCGCAATGTGCTTGCCCCTGCGACCAGCAAGCGCCCATTCACCAGCACTGCACGCCCTGTGCCACCGGCGAACACAGGCAACACCGACGCCGCCAGGCTGCTGGCGAACATCGCCGCGCTGGCCAATGAAGGCAAAAGTACCGAGGCTCGCGCCGCGTGTGACAGTTACTTGCGCAGCCATGAGCCGGTGGCCCAGGTTTTCTACTGGCTGGGTTTGCTCAGCGATGTCGCCGGCAGTGTTCTGGAGGCCCAAGGGTTTTACCGCAAGGCGTTGTACCTCGAACCGCAACATCCCGACGCATTGATGCATCTGGCCGCCTTGCTGCAGTCCCAGGGCGATACGGCGGGAGCCCGACGATTGCAGGAACGCGCCGCCCGCAGCGAGCGCGCCGCTGACAGTGAGCGTAAACGATGATCGCCTCCGACACCTTTAGCGTCACCCATGAAGATGCCCAGGCCATCGATGATTGCTGGAACCGCATCGGGATCCATGGCGACAAATCCTGTCCGTTGTTGATCGAACACATTCATTGCCGTAATTGCGCGGTGTATTCGGCGGCGGCGACACGTTTGCTGGATCGCTATGCGTTGCAGCAGGAAGACCGTGAACATGTGTCCGGTACGTTGCAGAGCGAGGTGAAAACCCGCTCGCTGCTGATGTTCCGCCTCGGTGAAGAATGGCTGGGGCTGGCGACGCGCAGCCTGGTAGAAGTGGCGCCGATGCAAGCCATTCACTCCCTGCCGCACCAGCGTTCGCGGGCCTTGCTCGGTGTGGCGAACGTACGCGGTGCGCTGGTGGCGTGCCTGTCGTTGGTCGAATTGCTGGGGCTCGACGGCGTCAGCAGCGTGGCGACGGGCGCGCGGGTCATGCCGCGCATGCTGATCATCGCCGCTCACGGTGGGCCGGTGGTCGTACCGGTGGACGAAGTGGACGGGATTCACGCCATCGACGAGCTTGTGCTCGAGGCTGCGTCGAAATCCGGCAACCAGGCCAATGCCAAATACACCCAAGGCGTGTTGCAATTCAAAGGTCGCAGCCTGCGTTGGCTGAATGAAGAACAGCTGTTGTCCGCCGTGACCCGGAGCCTCACATGACCCCCGAGCAAATGCGCGATGCCTCTTTGCTGGAGCTGTTCAGCCTCGAAGCCGAAGCCCAGACCCTGGTTTTGAGCGCAGGTCTGCTGGCGCTGGAGCGCGACCCGACCCTGGCCGATCAGCTCGAATCGTGCATGCGCGCGGCGCACTCGCTCAAGGGCGCAGCACGAATTGTCGGCGTCGATGCCGGCGTCAGTGTCGCGCACGTCATGGAGGACTGCCTGGTCAGCGCCCAGGAAGGGCGGTTGTACCTGCGCCCCGAACATATCGATGCGTTGCTGCAAGGCACTGATTTGCTGATGCGCATCGCCACACCCGGCAACGCCCCGCTGCCTGTGGATATCGAAGCCTATGTCGCGCTGATGGCGCGCTTGCTCGATCCGGCTGCCGCCGTCATGCCGGCCAAGGCAACGCCCGCTCCGGTCATGGCAGAGCTTCAGCTCGAAGCTCCGGTGGCCAAGGTTGAAGTCCCGGAACCGGAGATTGAAGCGCCGCCCGCCGCGCCGAAGAAGACCAGACGCACCACCGAAAACGGCGAGCGCGTGTTGCGGGTGACCGCCGAGCGTCTTAACAGCCTGCTCGATCTGTCGAGTAAATCCCTGGTGGAAACCCTGCGGCTCAAGCCGCACCTGGCCACCATGCAGCGCCTCAAGCGCATGCAGAACAACAGCCTGCGAGCACTGGAAAATCTCAACGTCCATCTCAAGGAACACGCCCTGAGCCTTGAAGCCCGGGAAGCCCTCGAAGATGCTCGTCGACTGCTGGCGGAGTCACAGCAGTTGCTGGCGGAAAAAAACGCCGAACTCGATGAGTTCGCCTGGCAGGCCAGTCAGCGGGCACAGGTGTTGTACGACACGGCGCTGGCCTGTCGCATGCGGCCATTCGCCGATGTGCTGACCGGTCAGGTGCGCATGGTCCGCGATCTGGGCCGCAGTCTCGGCAAGCAGGTACGCCTGGAGATCGAGGGCGAGAAAACCCAGGTCGACCGTGATGTGTTGGAAAAACTCGAAGCCCCACTCACCCACCTGCTGCGCAATGCCGTCGATCACGGCATCGAATCGCCGGAGCAACGGCTGTTGGCCGGCAAGCCCGAGGAAGGCCTGATCCGCCTTCGTGCTTCCCATCAGGCCGGGTTGCTGGTGCTGGAACTCAGTGATGATGGCAACGGTGTCGATCTGGAAAAGGTCCGTCGCAGCATCATCGAACGCCAATTGTCCCCGGCGGAAACCGCCGCACAGTTGAGCGAAGAGGAACTGCTGACGTTCCTGTTCCTGCCGGGTTTCAGCCTGCGCGACACGGTCACTGAAGTCTCCGGCCGCGGCGTCGGCCTGGACGCGGTGCAGCACATGGTCCGCCAGTTGCGTGGCGCGGTGGTGCTGGAGCAGACGGCGGGCGAGGGCAGCCGCTTTCACCTGGAGGTGCCGCTGACCCTGTCGGTGGTGCGCAGCCTGGTGGTGGAAGTCGGCGACGAAGCCTATGCCTTTCCGCTGGCGCATATCGAACGCATGTGCGATCTGGAGCCGGGGGACATCGTTCAGGTCGAGGGCCGCCAGCATTTTTGGCATGAAGGCCGGCACGTCGGACTGGTCGCCGCCAGCCAATTGCTGCAACGTCCTGCGAGCCAGGGCAATCAGCAGACCTTGAAAGTCGTGGTCATTCGCGAGCGCGATACCGTTTATGGCGTAGCGGTCGAGCGTTTTATCGGCGAGCGCACGCTGGTGGTGCTGCCCCTGGATGAGCGCCTGGGCAAGATCCAGGACATTTCCGCCGGAGCCTTGCTCGACGATGGCTCGGTGGTGTTGATCGTCGACGTCGAGGACATGTTGCGTTCGGTGGACAAACTGCTCAACACCGGGCGCCTGGAGCGCATCGCCCGTCACAGCAACCAGGCGGCCGAAGCGGCACGCAAGCGGATTCTGGTGGTGGATGACTCGCTCACTGTGCGCGAACTGCAACGCAAATTGCTGCTCAATCGCGGCTATGACGTGGCCGTGGCGGTGGACGGCATGGACGGCTGGAACGCATTGCGTTCGGAAGATTTCGATCTGTTGATCACCGATATCGATATGCCGCGCATGGACGGTATCGAACTGGTGTCGTTGTTGCGGCGGGACAACCGCCTGCAATCGTTGCCGGTGATGGTGGTTTCCTACAAGGATCGAGAGGAGGACCGTCGCCGTGGACTGGATGCCGGAGCCGACTATTATCTAGCCAAAGCCAGTTTTCATGATGACGCCCTGCTTGATGCAGTGGTTGAGCTCATAGGAGGAGCGCGGGCATGAAGATCGCAATTGTCAACGACATGCCCATGGCCGTAGAAGCCCTGCGCCGGGCGCTGGCGTTCGAGCCGGCGCACCAGGTGATCTGGGTGGCCGGCAACGGCAGGGAAGCCGTGCAGATGTGTGCCGAACAGACCCCGGACCTGATCCTGATGGACCTGATCATGCCAGTGATGGACGGGGTGGAGGCGACTCGCCGGATCATGGCCGAAACGCCCTGCGCCATTGTCATCGTCACGGTCGATCGTCAACAGAATGTGCATCGGGTCTTCGAAGCCATGGGCCATGGTGCCCTGGACGTGGTCGACACCCCGGCCATCGGAGCCGGCAATGCCCAGGAAGCGGCAGCGCCGCTGTTACGCAAAATCATGAATGTGGGCTGGCTGATCGGCGAAAAGGGCAACCGCGAGCGATCAGTGCCGGGCCCGCTGCGCAGTGCTGGTTCGCGCCAGAGTCTGATTGCCATTGGCTCATCCGCTGGCGGGCCGGCGGCACTGGAAGTCCTGCTCAAGGGACTTCCGAGGGATTTTTCCCCGGCCATCGTGCTGGTCCAGCATGTTGATCAGGTGTTTGCCGCCGGAATGGCCGAATGGCTCAGTAGCGCCAGCGGGCTCAACGTGCGCCTGGCACAGGAAGGCGAGCCGCCACAAAGTGGCACCGTGTTGCTGGCCGGCACCAACCACCATATCCGCTTGTTGAAAAACGGCACGCTGGCCTACACCGCCGAACCGGTCAATGAGATTTATCGCCCCTCGATCGATGTGTTTTTCGAGAGTGTGGCCAGGTACTGGAACGGTGACGCGGTCGGCGTTTTGCTCACCGGTATGGGGCGTGATGGTGCGCAGGGGCTTAAACTCATGCGCCAGCAGGGTTACCTGACCATCGCACAGGATCAGAACAGCAGCGCGGTGTACGGCATGCCGAAGGCGGCTGCGGCCATCGATGCCGCCGTGGAAATACGCCCGCTGGACAAGATCGCGCCACGTTTGCTGGAGATCTTTGCAAAATGACTACCTCTATCAGCAATCCTGGCCCAAGCAGTATTCAGGTGAACGCACATGAATGATTTACAGCTCGACGACTTCAAGACTGACGAAAATGCCGCCATGGTGTTATTGGTGGACGATCAGGCGATGATCGGCGAGGCGGTACGGCGCGGGTTGTCGAACGAAGAAAACATCGACTTCCACTTCTGCTCCGATCCGCACCAGGCCATCGCCCATGCGGTGCGTATCAAGCCGACGGTGATCCTGCAGGATCTGGTCATGCCTGGCCTCGACGGCTTGAGCCTGGTGCGTGAGTACCGCAACCATCCGGCGACCAAGGACATTCCGATCATCGTCCTGTCGACCAAGGAAGACCCGCTGATCAAGAGCGCGGCGTTCGCGGCCGGGGCCAACGATTATCTGGTCAAACTGCCGGACAACATCGAACTGGTGGCGCGGATCCGCTATCACTCGCGCTCCTATATGACCCTGTTGCAGCGCGATGCCGCCTACCGTGCGCTGCGGGTCAGCCAGCAGCAATTGCTCGATACCAACCTGGTGCTGCAACGCCTGATGAACTCCGATGGCCTGACCGGGCTGTCGAACCGTCGGCATTTCGATGAGTACATGGAGCTTGAATGGCGGCGTTCACTACGTGAACAAAGCCAATTGTCGTTGTTGATGATCGATGTGGATTATTTCAAGACCTACAATGACAGTTTCGGCCACCTGGAAGGCGATGAAGCCCTGCGCAAGGTTGCCGCGGCAATCCGCGATGCCAGCTCCCGTCCTTCTGACTTGCCGGCGCGTTACGGCGGAGAAGAGTTCGCCCTGGTGTTGCCCAATACGTCCCAGGGCGGGGCGCGGCTGGTGGCGGAAAAACTGCGCATGACCGTGGAAGCCTTGAAGATTCCGCACATTTCCCCGAGCGAAGGCTCAAGCCTGACGATCAGCATCGGCCTGTCGACCGTCACACCGACACCCGGCAGCAACTGCCGGGAACTGATCCTGGCGGCGGACAAGGGGCTGTATCTGGCCAAGCACAGTGGGCGAAATCAGGTAGGGATCGGGTAATCTGCAATTTCTACCAAACGACGCAGAACCCGTGGGAGCCAGGCTTGCCCGCGATGAGGGCCTGACAAGCGATACTGCATCGACTGACACGCCGCCATCGCGGGCAAGCCCGGCTCCCACAGGTTTCGCATCGTTGCAAAGTTCGCCTGCAAACCTGCCTTTTCAGCCAAGCGGACTGCCGTTCCCAGCCGTTTGCCGTTATACTCGCCGGCTTTCAAAAGTTCGCCAACGAGTGCTGCCCGCCATGGAAATCAACCCGATCCTTAACACCATCAAGGACCTGTCCGAGCGCTCCGAAACCATTCGGGGGTATCTTTGACTACGATCAAAAGCATGAGCGTCTGACCGAGGTCAATCGCGAGCTTGAAGATCCGAGTGTCTGGAACAAACCTGAGTACGCCCAGGAGTTGGGCCGCGAGCGCTCTGCGCTGGCGCAAATCGTCGAAACCCTGGACGAACTGAACGCCGGTCTGGCCGATTGCCGCGACCTGCTGGACATGGCCGTCGAAGAAAATGACGAAGGCGCGGTGGGCGATGTCGTCGCCGAACTGGCCCGTCTCGAGGAAAACCTCGCCAAGCTTGAATTCCGTCGCATGTTCAGCCACGAAATGGACCCGAACAACGCCTACCTGGACATCCAGGCCGGCTCCGGCGGCACCGAAGCCCAGGACTGGGCCAACATCCTGTTGCGCATGTACCTGCGCTGGGCCGACAAACGCGGTTTCGACGCGACCATCATGGAGCTGTCTGCCGGTGAAGTCGCCGGGATCAAGGGCGCCACGGTGCACATCAAGGGCGAGTACGCCTTTGGCTGGCTGCGTACCGAGATCGGCGTGCATCGTCTGGTGCGCAAGAGCCCGTTCGACTCCGGCAACCGTCGCCACACCTCGTTTTCCGCGGTGTTCGTCTCGCCAGAGATCGATGACAAGGTGGAAATCGAGATCAACCCGGCAGACCTGCGAATCGACACCTATCGTTCCTCCGGTGCCGGTGGTCAGCACGTAAACACCACCGACTCGGCCGTACGTATCACCCACGTACCGACCAACACCGTGGTCAGCTGCCAGAACGAACGTTCCCAGCACGCCAACAAGGACACCGCCATGAAAATGCTGCGGGCCAAGTTGTATGAGCAGGAAATGCAGAAACGCAATGCGGCCTCCCAGGCCCTGGAAGACACCAAGTCCGATATCGGCTGGGGTCACCAGATTCGTTCGTACGTGCTGGATGCCTCGCGGATCAAGGATCTGCGCACCAACATCGAACGCAGCGACTGCGACAAGGTGCTCGATGGCGACATCGACGAGTACCTGGAAGCCAGCCTGAAATCCGGGCTGTAAAAGACGCACACAGGATCGCTGATTCAGCGCGATCCCTGTAGGAGCCAGCCTGCTGGCGATCCCCGGGCCGCAGGGCCCGGGGGCAACGAACCTGATGGAATATTTAAAGACATGAGCGACCTAGAACTCGACCCGCAAGCCCTGCAACAGGAAGAAAACTCCCTGATCGCCCTGCGCAAGGAAAAGCTGGCTGCCGAGCGCGCCAAGGGCAACGCCTTCCCGAACGACTTCCGCCGCGAAAACTACTGCGATGCCTTGCAGAAACAGTACGCGGACAAGACCAAGGAAGAGCTGGCAGAGGCTGCGATCCCGGTCAAGGTTGCCGGTCGCATCATGCTTAACCGTGGCTCGTTCATGGTGATCCAGGACATGACCGGTCGCATCCAGGTCTACGTCAACCGCAAGACCCTGTCCGAAGAAACCCTGGCCGCGGTGAAAACCTGGGACATGGGCGACATCATTGCTGCCGAAGGGACCCTGGCCCGTTCCGGCAAGGGCGACCTGTACGTTGAAATGACCACCGTGCGCCTGCTGACCAAGTCCCTGCGCCCGCTGCCGGACAAGCACCATGGCCTGACCGATACCGAACAACGCTATCGCCAGCGTTACGTTGACCTGATCGTCAACGAAGACGTGCGCCAGACCTTCCGCGTGCGTTCGCAAGTGATTGCGCACATCCGCAGCTTCCTGATGAAGCGCGACTTCCTGGAAGTGGAAACGCCGATGCTGCAGACCATTCCGGGCGGCGCCGCGGCCAAGCCGTTCGAAACCCACCACAACGCACTGGACATGGAAATGTTCCTGCGTATCGCGCCTGAGCTGTACCTCAAGCGCCTGGTGGTTGGCGGCTTCGAGAAAGTGTTCGAGATCAACCGCAACTTCCGTAACGAAGGTGTCTCGACCCGACACAACCCTGAATTCACCATGTTGGAGTTCTACCAGGCCTACGCCGACTACGAAGACAACATGGACCTGACCGAAGAATTGTTCCGTGAACTGGCGCAGCTGGTTCTGGGCAGCACCGACGTGCCGTACGGCGACAAGGTGTTCCACTTCGGCGAGCCGTTCGTGCGTCTGTCGGTGTTCGACTCGATCCTCAAGTACAACCCTGAGCTGACCGCTGACGACCTGAACGACATCGACAAGGCCCGTGCCATCGCCAAGAAGGCCGGCGCCAAGGTGCTGGGCTTTGAGGGTCTGGGCAAGCTGCAGGTGATGATTTTCGAAGAACTGGTCGAGCACAAGCTGGAACAGCCGCACTTCATTACCCAGTACCCGTTCGAAGTGTCGCCGCTGGCCCGTCGCAACGACGATAACCCGAACGTTACCGACCGTTTCGAACTGTTCATCGGTGGCCGTGAAATCGCCAACGCCTACTCCGAGTTGAATGACGCGGAAGACCAGGCCGAGCGTTTCATGGCGCAGGTGGCCGATAAGGACGCCGGCGACGACGAAGCCATGCACTACGACGCCGACTTCGTTCGTGCGCTGGAGTACGGCATGCCGCCAACGGCCGGTGAAGGTATCGGCATCGACCGTCTGGTGATGCTGCTGACCAACTCCCCGTCGATCCGCGACGTGATCCTGTTCCCGCACATGCGGCCGCAAGCGTAAGTGTTTCAGTTAAAAAGCCGCCT
The DNA here is from genome assembly GCF_004307635.1 of Pseudomonas sp. Sample_22. Taxonomy (NCBI): domain Bacteria; kingdom Pseudomonadati; phylum Pseudomonadota; class Gammaproteobacteria; order Pseudomonadales; family Pseudomonadaceae; genus Pseudomonas; species Pseudomonas sp. Sample_22. Next base: position 4,079 of record NZ_RCNY01000045.1, on the reverse strand, counting down.
TTTCAGGCGGTTTTTTATTGCCTGTCTGGTACAAACGTATCAAATGGTTACTTTTGAAGTGAAAGAGGAGTTCCTGTCGTGAACGGTGCAATGGCTCAAGAAGGTGCGGCGGGTGTCGCCACAGCGGTCGCTGAGAGTGTCCAGTACCAGGGGCGCAAGGCCAGCCGACAGGGCAGCGAACAGCGTCGACAGGATATTCTCGATGCCGCGATGCGCATTGTCGTGCGTGATGGCGTGCGGGCGGTAAGGCACCGTGCAGTGGCCGCCGAGGCGCAAGTGCCGCTGTCGGCAACCACTTACTATTTCAAGGATATCGATGACCTGCTTACCGATACCTTCGCCCAATACGTCGAACGCAGCGCGGCGTACATGGCCAAGCTGTGGGTCAACAACGAAGGCCTGTTGCGCGACATGATCGCCAGCGGTGACGGCAGTCCACAGGCGCGCTCGAAACTGGCGGACGACATTGCGCGATTGATGACCGACTATGTCCACCGGCAACTGGTGACGCGTCGTGAGCATTTGATGGCCGAACAGGCGTTCCGCCAGGAAGCGCTGTTGAACCCGCGTCTGGCTGTGCTGGTGCGCTCGCATCAGCAGATACTGTTGCAGGGGTCTTGCCAGCTTTTCCAGGTATTGGGTTCGCGCGAGCCACAACAGGATGCCAAAGTGTTGACGTCTATAATCGGACGGATGGAATATCAGGGCCTGCTCAACGAGGCTGAGCCGGTCGCCGAAGAGGAAATGCTCGGCATACTTACGCGTTATATGCATTTGGTGCTGGCATCGGTATAAATCCCGCGCCGTCACTAAACCCTGTATCGATCATTCCCACGCTCTGCGTGGGAATGCCGCCCGGGACGCTCCGCGCCCCTTGTCGGTGTGACGCTGGGCGTCACTGGATGCGTTCCCACGCAGAACGTGGGAACGATCAGCAAAGCGGTTTGATCATCAAGGGAGTGTTGAATGAAAGCCTGGCGTGTCGTTGTGATCGCCTTGTCGTTCCTGTTGCTCAGTGGCTGTCTGGTGACTTTCAAGGAACCATTGCCCACCGGCGAACCTGCGCCCAAAGGGTTGCTCGGCAAATGGACCAGCACCAACGCCTGGGGGGAACCGGTCAATCTGGAACTGACGCGCGTCGGCGACAATCGCTATCAGGCAGTCAGTTACTTCCGGGCCAAACCCAGGGAGCGCGAGGCCTACCCGTTCACGGTGTCGCGCCATGGCAATCGCTGGTATTTCTCGGCGAAGGTACCGGCGCAGTTTGGAGGCAACTTCACCGTGGGCGGGTTTGAACTCACCGACAAGCACGAACTGGTGGTGTACAACCTCGACCTTGAACAGATCCAACAGGCGATGGGGCAGAACGTCCTGAGCGGCCAGCGTTTTCAAACCGACGACGGCGATGGCGTGCTGATCGACAACAGCATGGACCAGGTGTCCGCCTGGCTCGACGATCCGGCCAACTCCGATGTATTCGTCGAAGTGGTGCGCTATCAGCGTCAGGCCAAAACCAGATAAACCCAGCATTTTCTACAGGAGTTTCGGGTGGACGATTACCAGCAGTCGATACGCATTTTGTCCGATCGCATTGTGCTGGCGCAGACGCCGATCCGCGTCCTCGATGCGGTCAAGTGGGACGAGAATATTCGCAAGGGCTTCCTCAAGGCCAAAGGCAAGGAAATGCCAGTGGTGGACCGCGACTACTACCTCAATCGGCCACTGGCGTTCGACTCCAGCAAGGTAAAGCTGGAATTCCAGAACATCGAGCGCGACATCACCCGTCAGCTCGGCCAGTTCAACCCGGTCGGCCAGATCATGCGCCGCATGTGCAAGGAGTACCGCATGGTGGTGCGCATGCTTGAAGCGCGCGGCACCGAGGATTTCGGCCTGATTTCCCAGGAATTGTATGGCGCCGCATCCGATGCGTTCCACGCCGGTGACCCGACGCTGTCTGACCTGGGCATGATGTTGTCCGAATACCTGAACAATATTGACGGCCGTGGCGATCTGAAGGATGAACCCAAGACCCTGACCGCCAAAGAAGCCGTGCACCTGCTGCAAACCCGCTTGAACAGGGTATTTGGCGAGGCCGAGGAAACCATCCGCGTGTTCGAGTCCGACGGCATCGTCGCCGACGCGGCGGCGGGCGCCGACTACATCAAGATCCGCACCGACGCGATGTTCAACGAGCGTGACGTGCGCGCCCTGGAAGTCCACGAAGGGCTGGTGCACGTCGGCACCACGCTCAACGGCCTGAACCAGCCGATCTGCACCTTTCTGTCGAAGGGTCCGCCCTCGTCGACGGTGACCCAGGAAGGCCTGGCGATCCTGATGGAAATCATCACCTTCGCCTCCTACCCGAGCCGCCTGCGCAAACTGACCAACCGCACCCGTGCGATCCACATGGTGGAGGAGGGCGCGGATTTCCTGCAGGTGTTCGAGTTCTTCCGCGAACAAGGTTTTGAAATGCCCGAGAGCTACAGCAACGCCAGTCGCGTTTTCCGTGGCTCGGTACCGACAGGCCTGCCATTTACCAAAGACTTGTCCTACCTCAAGGGCTTCATCATGATTTACAACTACATTCAGTTGGCCGTGCGCAAAGGCAAGCTTGAGCAGATCCCGCTGTTGTTTTGTGGCAAGACCACGCTGGAAGACATGCGCACCTTGCGCCAGTTGGTCGATGAAGGCCTGGTAGTGCCGCCCAAGTATTTGCCGGAACAGTTCCGTGACATGAACGCATTGTCGGCATGGATGTGCTTCTCGAACTTCCTCAACCACCTGAGCCTGGACCGGATCGAGGCGGATTATTCCAACATTTTATAAGGCTGGTGAATAACCCTGTGGGAGCGGGCTTGCCCGCGATGGCGGCATAACATTCAGCATGAATGTTGACAGTGACATTGCTATCGCGGGCAAGCCCGCTCCCACAGGTTGATCATTTGCCTGAGAGTCTTTATCTCTGATCGTTCCCACGCTCCGCGTGGGAATGCCGCCATGGACGCTCCGCGTCCACTGTGACGCAGAGCGTCACGGTATGCATTCCCACGCAGAGCGTGGGAACGATCTTGATCAACCTAATTTTGCGAGGTTTCACCGGATGAGAATCCTCGGCACCCTCTGCCTTCTCCTGTCCCTGAGCGGTTGCAGTTCGCTGCTGTTCTACCCCGAACCCGGCCAGTTGTTCACCCCGGAAAAAGCCAAACTCCAATACCGCGAAGTCACCTTGGTCACCGCCGATGGCCTGAAGCTGAATGCCTGGTGGCTACCGGCGAAACAGGGGGTCGAGGTCAAGGGCACGGTGCTGCACCTGCACGGCAACGGCGGCAATTTGCCGATGCATCTTGGCGGCAGTTATTGGTTGCCCGAGCAGGGTTATCAAGTGCTGCTGTTGGACTATCGCGGTTATGGGTTGTCCGAAGGCAAACCGAGTCTGCCGGCGATCTACCAGGACATCGATGCCGCGTTCAAGTGGCTCGATCAGGCACCCGAGGTCAAAGGCAAGCCAGTGATTCTGCTCGGCCAGAGCCTCGGGGGGGCAATGGCGGTTCACTACCTGGTTCAGCACCCGCAGCGGCAAAAACAGCTCAAGGCTTTTGTGCTCGATGGTGTGCCCGCCAGCTACCGCAGTGTCGGTCAGTTTGCGTTGAGTCATTCGTGGGTGTTCTGGACATTCCAGGTGCCGCTGTCCTGGCTGGTGCCGGACGGTGACAGCGCCATCAACTCCATGGCCCAGCTCAATGGCGTACCGAAACTGATCTACCACAGCATCGATGATCCGATCGTGCCTCTTTCCAACGGCATCCGACTGTATCAAGCTGCGCCGCCGCCGCGCGTGCTGCAATTGACCCGCGGTGGGCACGTGCAGACATTCGCCGACCCGGTCTGGCGCACCGTCATGTTGCGCTATCTGGAAGATCCGCAACATTTCAACGGCCTGCGCCGGCTGGGTGAAATCCCCAATTACCCGGCACCCCCGAATTCACCCGCCGAACCATCAGAGAACCCGCAATGAGTGAAGAACGTAACGCCATCCCGCTGATCATCACCGGTATCTGCAGCATCCTCGGCACCGTCGG
>NZ_RCNY01000038.1:0-15632 GCF_004307635.1 Pseudomonas sp. Sample_22 | reverse complement strand
TTCGGGCCGGCATAATGGTCGGCCTGATTTTGTTTTAGGTCAGTAGCTCAATTGGCAGAGCGACGGTCTCCAAAACCGTAGGTTGGGGGTTCGATTCCCTCCTGACCTGCCAGATTCACTCGGTGTGTCTGGCTTTCTTTTCACAGGATCTTCATAGATGACTCCTAAAGCTGAAGCTCAAGGCTCTCGCTTCGATCTGCTCAAGTGGCTAGTGGTAGTCGCTTTGGTGGTTGTTGGCGTTGTTGGTAATCAGTATTACTCTGCTTCGCCGATCCTGTACCGCGTACTCGCATTGCTTGTGATTGCTGCTGTAGCTGCCTTTGTAGGCCTGCAGACAGTTAAGGGCAAGTCTTTCTTTGTACTGGTAAAGGAAGCGCGTACCGAGATTCGTAAAGTCGTATGGCCAACTCGCCAAGAAACCACGCAGACCACGTTGATCGTTGTGGCTGTTGTCCTGGTTATGGCGTTGCTGTTGTGGGGTCTTGATTCCCTGCTCGGCTGGCTTGTCTCCTTGATTGTCGGCTAAGGGTGTCCCGTGGCTAAGCGTTGGTATGTTGTGCATGCTTACTCGGGTTACGAGAAGCATGTCATGCGTTCGTTGATCGAGCGTGTAAAGCTGGCTGGCATGGAAGATGGCTTCGGCGAGATTCTGGTTCCCACTGAAGAAGTGGTTGAGATGCGTAACGGCCAGAAGCGCAAAAGCGAGCGCAAGTTCTTCCCTGGCTATGTGCTGGTCCAGATGGATATGAACGAGGGTACCTGGCACTTGGTCAAGGATACTCCTCGGGTGATGGGTTTTATTGGCGGTACTGCTGATAAGCCGGCACCGATTACTGATAAAGAAGCGGAAGCGATTCTGCGACGCGTCGCTGACGGTAGCGATAAGCCTAAGCCGAAGACCTTGTTCGAGCCGGGCGAGTCGGTACGTGTTAACGACGGTCCGTTTGCCGATTTCACTGGCACGGTCGAAGAGGTTAACTACGAGAAGAGCCGGATCCAGGTCGCGGTGCTCATTTTCGGACGCTCTACTCCGGTAGAGTTGGAGTTCAGTCAGGTCGAGAAGGTCTAGCTGAGCAAGCATCCCAACCCCGCAGCCTTAGGCTGTGGGGTTTTGTCGTCACTGGGATAAACGCGCAAGTAACCGGGGAGCCTTTCGAGGCGTTTGAACCCGTAATTGGAGTGCCTCATGGCCAAGAAGATTACCGCTTACATCAAGCTGCAAGTGAAGGCCGCTCAGGCTAACCCAAGCCCACCTGTTGGTCCTGCTCTGGGTCAGCACGGCGTGAACATCATGGAATTCTGCAAGGCTTTCAACGCCCGTACTCAGGGTCTTGAGCCAGGTCTGCCGACTCCAGTGATCATCACTGTCTACAGCGACCGTAGCTTCACTTTCGAAACCAAATCCACCCCTGCTTCGGTTCTGCTGAAGAAGGCGGCCGGTCTGACCAGCGGTTCCGCTCGTCCGAACACCGTTAAGGTTGGCACTGTAACTCGTGCTCAGCTGGAAGAAATCGCGAAAACCAAAAACGCGGATCTGACTGCAGCTGATATGGAAGCAGCCGTGCGTACCATCGCCGGTTCTGCTCGTAGCATGGGCCTTAACGTGGAGGGTGTGTAATGGCTAAGCTGACCAAGCGTCAAAAGGCTATCGCCGGCAAAATCGAAGCAGGCAAGTCCTACAACTTTGTAGACGCTGCTGCCCTGCTGGCTGAGCTGTCGACTGTCAAGTTCAGCGAGTCGTTTGACGTTGCTGTGAACCTGGGTGTTGACCCGCGTAAATCCGACCAGGTTGTTCGTAGCGCTACTGTGCTGCCACACGGCACTGGCAAGACCGTTCGCGTTGCTGTGTTCACCCAGGGTCCAGCTGCTGAAGCCGCTCTGGCTGCCGGCGCTGACCGTGTAGGCATGGACGACCTGGCTGCCGAAATGAAAGGCGGCGACCTGAACTATGACGTAGTTATTGCCTCCCCGGATGCAATGCGCGTTGTGGGTCAGTTGGGTCAGATCCTCGGTCCACGTGGCCTGATGCCTAACCCTAAAGTCGGCACCGTAACTCCAGACGTAGCTACCGCGGTTAAAAACGCCAAGGCTGGTCAGGTTCGTTATCGCACCGACAAAAACGGCATCATTCACACTTCCGTTGGCAAGATCGGCTTCGACGCCGTCAAGCTGAAGGAAAACGTTGAAGCCCTGATCGCTGATCTGAAGCGTATCAAGCCAGCTTCCTCGAAAGGCATCTACGTCAAGCGCGTTACCCTGAGCACCACTATGGGCCCAGGTCTGGTCATCGACCAAAGCTCGCTCGACGCGTAAGACACAGATTGGCGCAAGCGATTGCGCCAATTGAAAAATTGGGGTCCCTGCCTGGCGGGGGCTATCCAAGACCGTAGGCGACGCAAGTCTTAAACCACAAGCCTACGCAGATGGTGCTCCCGGTTCCTTACCGAATCAGACACCAAAACGACATCCGGTTTCGACCAGATGAAACGGTAACAAGCAGGAGTTAAACCCGTGGCAATTAAACTCGAAGACAAGAAGGCCATCGTCGCTGAAGTCAACGAGGCTGCCAAAGTCGCTCTGTCCGCTGTCGTGGCTGATGCCCGTGGCGTAACAGTAGGCGCGATGACCGGACTCCGTAAAGAGGCTCGTGAAGCTGGCGTTTACGTACGTGTTGTACGTAACACCCTGCTCAAGCGCGCTGTTGCTGACACTGAATTCAGTGTCCTCAACGACGTGTTCACCGGCCCTACCCTGATTGCATTCTCCAAGGAACATCCAGGCGCTGCTGCCCGGATCTTCAAAGAGTTCGCAAAGGGTCAGGACAAGTTCGAGATCAAGGCAGCTGCGTTCGAGGGCAAGTTCCTCGCAGCTAACCAAATCGACGTACTGGCAACTCTGCCGACCCGTGACGAAGCAATTTCTCAGCTGATGAGCGTGATTCAAGGCGCTACCAGCAAATTGGCTCGTACTCTGGCGGCAATTCGCGACCAGAAAGAAGCTGCTGCAGCCTAAGGCTCGTCAACTTCTCGCGTTTTTTGTTTTTTTCGATGGTCGCGTAGGCCGTCCCCAATATCAGGAATTAGATTCATGTCTATCTCTCAGAACGATATCCTTGAAGCAGTTGGCAACATGTCCGTAATGGAAGTTGTTGAGCTGATCAAAGCTTTCGAAGAAAAATTCGGCGTTACTGCTGCTGCTGCATCGGCTGGTCCAGCTGCTGCTGCTGCCGTTGTTGAAGAGCAAACTGAATTCAACGTCATGCTGACCGAAGCTGGCGAGAAGAAAGTTAACGTGATCAAGGCAGTACGTGAACTGACCGGTCTGGGCCTGAAAGAAGCCAAGGCTGTAGTTGACGGCGCTCCTGCCATGGTTCTGGAAGCTGTTGCCAAAGACGCAGCTGACAAAGCCAAAGCAGCTCTGGAAGAAGCAGGCGCTAAAGTCGAGCTGAAGTAAGCATCGACTTTGCTCCTCCAGCCCGAGCGTTAAGCGACAGGCTGATGGCTGGTGGCTCTTGCCACCGGCCTTTTTCCGTTATTGGCAGCCGACTGGGTCGGTGCTGATAACGTGCTGTAACCACCCGATGCGGTGGCGCAAACCATGGGGTTTGCACGATTTTCTGGCTGCTCCCGTCGGGAGGGGCCAAACAAGCAGGTGACCAAGCTGGGGAACGCTGATGGCTTACTCATATACTGAGAAAAAACGTATCCGCAAGGACTTTAGCAAGTTGCCGGACGTCATGGATGTGCCGTACCTCCTGGCCATCCAGCTGGATTCGTATCGTGAATTCTTGCAAGCGGGAGCGACTAAAGATCAGTTCCGCGACGTGGGCCTGCATGCGGCCTTCAAATCCGTTTTCCCGATCATCAGCTACTCCGGCAATGCTGCGCTGGAGTACGTCGGATATCGTCTGGGCGAACCGGCATTTGATGTCAAAGAATGCGTATTGCGCGGTGTAACTTACGCCGTACCTTTGCGGGTAAAAGTGCGCCTGATCATTTTCGACAAAGAATCGTCGAACAAAGCGATCAAGGACATCAAAGAGCAAGAAGTCTACATGGGTGAAATCCCCCTGATGACTGAGAACGGTACCTTCGTAATCAACGGTACCGAGCGTGTAATCGTTTCCCAGCTGCACCGTTCCCCGGGCGTGTTCTTCGACCACGACCGTGGCAAGACGCACAGCTCCGGTAAACTGCTGTACTCCGCGCGCATCATTCCTTACCGCGGTTCGTGGCTGGACTTCGAGTTCGACCCGAAAGACTGCGTGTTCGTGCGTATCGACCGTCGTCGCAAGCTGCCTGCATCGGTACTGCTGCGCGCGCTCGGCTATACCACCGAGGAAGTGCTGGACGCGTTCTACACCACCAACGTGTTCCATGTGAAAGGCGAGAACCTGAGCCTGGAACTGGTACCTCAGCGTCTGCGCGGTGAAATCGCGGTTCTGGACATCCAGGACGACAAAGGCAAGGTTATTGTCGAGCAAGGTCGTCGTATCACCGCTCGCCACATCAACCAGCTGGAAAAGGCCGGGATCAAAGAGCTGGAAGTGCCACTGGACTACGTCCTGGGTCGCACTACCGCGAAGGTCATCGTGCACCCGGCTACCGGCGAAATCCTGGCAGAGTGCAACACCGAGCTGAACACCGAGATCCTGGCGAAAATCGCCAAGGCCGGCGTTGTTCGCATCGAAACTCTGTACACCAACGACATCGACTGCGGTCCGTTCGTCTCCGATACGCTGAAGATCGACTCCACCAGCAACCAACTGGAAGCGCTGGTCGAGATCTATCGCATGATGCGTCCTGGCGAGCCGCCAACCAAAGACGCTGCCGAGACTCTGTTCAACAACCTGTTCTTCAGCCCTGAGCGCTATGACCTGTCTGCGGTCGGCCGGATGAAGTTCAACCGTCGTATCGGTCGTACCGAGATCGAAGGTTCGGGCGTACTGTGCAAAGAAGACATCGTCGCGGTTCTGAAGACTCTGGTCGACATCCGTAACGGTAAAGGCATCGTCGATGATATCGACCACTTGGGTAACCGTCGTGTTCGCTGCGTAGGCGAAATGGCCGAGAACCAGTTCCGCGTTGGCCTGGTGCGTGTTGAGCGTGCGGTCAAAGAGCGTCTGTCGATGGCAGAAAGCGAAGGCCTGATGCCGCAGGATCTGATCAACGCCAAGCCAGTGGCTGCGGCGGTGAAAGAGTTCTTCGGTTCGAGCCAGCTGTCGCAGTTCATGGACCAGAACAACCCGTTGTCCGAGATCACCCACAAGCGCCGTGTTTCTGCACTCGGCCCTGGCGGTTTGACTCGTGAGCGTGCCGGCTTTGAAGTTCGTGACGTACACCCGACTCACTACGGTCGTGTTTGCCCGATCGAAACGCCGGAAGGTCCGAACATCGGTCTGATCAACTCCCTGGCTGCCTATGCGCGCACCAACCAGTACGGCTTCCTCGAGAGCCCGTACCGTGTGGTGAAAGACGCTCTGGTCACCGACGAGATCGTGTTCCTGTCCGCCATCGAAGAAGCTGATCACGTGATCGCTCAGGCTTCGGCCACGATGAACGACAAGAAAGTCCTGATCGACGAGCTGGTAGCTGTTCGTCACTTGAACGAATTCACCGTCAAGGCGCCGGAAGACGTCACCTTGATGGACGTATCGCCGAAGCAGGTAGTTTCGGTTGCTGCGTCGCTGATTCCGTTCCTCGAGCACGACGACGCCAACCGTGCGTTGATGGGTTCGAACATGCAGCGTCAAGCTGTACCGACCCTGCGTGCTGACAAGCCGCTGGTAGGTACCGGCATGGAGCGTAACGTAGCCCGTGACTCCGGCGTTTGCGTCGTGGCTCGTCGTGGCGGCGTGATCGATTCCGTCGACGCCAGCCGTATCGTGGTTCGTGTTGCCGATGACGAAGTTGAAACCGGTGAAGCCGGTGTCGACATCTACAACTTGACCAAGTACACCCGCTCCAACCAGAACACCTGCATCAACCAGCGTCCGCTGGTGCGTAAAGGTGATCGGGTTCAGCGTAGCGACATCATGGCCGACGGCCCGTCCACCGACATGGGTGAACTGGCGCTGGGTCAGAACATGCGCATCGCCTTCATGGCATGGAACGGCTTCAACTTCGAAGACTCCATCTGCCTGTCGGAACGCGTTGTTCAGGAAGATCGTTTCACCACGATCCACATTCAGGAACTGACCTGTGTGGCCCGTGACACCAAGCTTGGCCCAGAGGAAATCACTGCGGACATCCCGAACGTGGGTGAAGCCGCACTGAACAAGCTGGACGAAGCCGGTATCGTTTACGTGGGTGCTGAAGTAGGCGCAGGCGACATCCTGGTGGGTAAGGTCACTCCGAAAGGCGAGACCCAACTGACTCCGGAAGAAAAACTGCTGCGTGCGATCTTCGGTGAAAAAGCCAGCGACGTTAAAGACACCTCCCTGCGTGTACCTACCGGTACCAAGGGTACTGTCATCGACGTACAGGTCTTCACCCGTGACGGCGTTGAGCGCGATGCACGTGCACTGTCGATCGAGAAGTCTCAGCTGGACGAGATCCGCAAGGACTTGAACGAAGAGTTCCGTATCGTTGAAGGTGCTACTTTCGAACGTCTGCGTTCCGCCCTGGTCGGCCACAAAGCCGAAGGCGGTGCCGGTCTGAAGAAAGGCCAGGACATCACCGACGAAGTACTCGACGGTCTTGAGCACGGCCAGTGGTTCAAACTGCGCATGGCTGAAGATGCTCTGAACGAGCAGCTCGAGAAGGCTCAGGCCTACATCGTTGATCGTCGCCGTCTGCTGGACGACAAGTTCGAAGACAAGAAGCGCAAACTGCAGCAGGGCGATGACCTGGCTCCAGGCGTGCTGAAAATCGTCAAGGTTTACCTGGCAATCCGTCGTCGCATCCAGCCGGGCGACAAGATGGCCGGTCGTCACGGTAACAAAGGTGTGGTCTCCGTGATCATGCCAGTTGAAGACATGCCGCACGATGCCAATGGCACCCCGGTCGACGTTGTCCTCAACCCGTTGGGCGTACCTTCGCGTATGAACGTCGGTCAGATCCTTGAAACCCACCTCGGCCTCGCAGCCAAAGGTTTGGGCGAGAAGATCAATCGTATGGTTGAAGAGCAGCGTAAAGTTGCCGAGCTGCGTAAATTCCTGCACGAGATCTACAACGAGATCGGCGGTCGTCAGGAAAGCCTCGATGACTTCTCGGACCAGGAAATCCTGGATCTGGCTCAAAACCTGCGTGGCGGCGTTCCGATGGCCACTCCAGTGTTCGACGGCGCCAAGGAAAGCGAAATCAAGGCCATGCTGAAACTGGCGGACCTGCCAGAAAGCGGCCAGATGCAGCTGACCGATGGCCGTACCGGCAACAAGTTCGAGCGCCCGGTTACCGTTGGCTACATGTACATGCTGAAGCTGAACCACTTGGTAGACGACAAGATGCACGCTCGTTCTACCGGTTCGTACAGCCTGGTTACCCAGCAGCCGCTGGGTGGTAAGGCGCAGTTCGGTGGTCAGCGTTTCGGGGAGATGGAGGTCTGGGCACTGGAAGCATACGGTGCCGCTTACACTCTGCAAGAAATGCTCACAGTGAAGTCGGACGATGTGAACGGCCGTACCAAGATGTACAAAAACATCGTGGATGGCGATCACCGTATGGAGCCGGGCATGCCCGAGTCCTTCAACGTGTTGATCAAGGAAATTCGTTCCCTCGGCATCGATATCGATCTGGAAACCGAATAACACGTGACGCGAATCGAGAGCGGGGCAGGATTGCCCGCTCTCTGCTCCGCCAGGAGGAAAGGCCTTGAAAGACCTACTGAATTTGCTGAAAAACCAGGGTCAAGTCGAAGAGTTCGACGCCATCCGTATCGGATTGGCATCGCCTGAGATGATCCGTTCGTGGTCGTTCGGTGAAGTTAAAAAGCCGGAAACCATCAACTACCGTACGTTCAAACCTGAGCGTGACGGCCTGTTCTGCGCCAAGATCTTTGGCCCGGTAAAGGATTACGAGTGCCTGTGCGGTAAGTACAAGCGCTTGAAGCACCGCGGTGTGATCTGCGAGAAGTGCGGCGTTGAAGTCGCGCTGGCAAAAGTTCGTCGTGAGCGTATGGCCCACATCGAACTGGCCTCGCCTGTTGCTCACATCTGGTTCCTGAAATCGCTGCCGTCCCGTATCGGCTTGCTGATGGACATGACCCTGCGTGATATCGAGCGCGTTCTCTACTTCGAGAGCTACGTCGTTATCGACCCAGGCATGACCACCCTTGAAAAAGGTCAGCTGCTGAACGACGAGCAGTACTTCGAAGCGCTGGAAGAGTTCGGCGACGATTTCGATGCCCGCATGGGTGCCGAGGCTGTCCGCGAACTGCTGCACGCTATCGACCTGGAGCACGAGATTGGCCGTCTGCGTGAAGAGATTCCGCAAACCAACTCCGAAACCAAAATCAAAAAGCTGTCCAAGCGTCTGAAGTTGATGGAAGCCTTCCAGGGTTCCGGCAACCTGCCAGAGTGGATGGTGCTGACCGTTCTGCCGGTTCTGCCGCCAGATCTGCGTCCACTGGTCCCGCTGGATGGCGGTCGCTTCGCGACTTCCGACCTCAACGATCTGTATCGTCGAGTGATCAACCGTAACAACCGTTTGAAGCGCCTGCTGGATCTGTCCGCTCCGGACATCATCGTGCGCAACGAAAAGCGTATGTTGCAGGAAGCCGTTGACGCACTGCTCGACAACGGTCGTCGTGGCCGCGCTATCACAGGTTCCAACAAGCGTCCTCTGAAATCCCTGGCTGACATGATCAAGGGTAAGCAAGGTCGTTTCCGTCAGAACTTGCTCGGTAAGCGTGTTGACTACTCCGGTCGTTCGGTAATTACCGTAGGTCCGACCCTGCGTCTGCACCAGTGCGGTCTGCCGAAGAAGATGGCTCTCGAGCTGTTCAAGCCTTTCATTTTCGGCAAGCTGGAAATGCGTGGTCTGGCGACCACCATCAAAGCTGCCAAGAAGATGGTCGAGCGCGAGCTGCCGGAAGTGTGGGACGTTCTCGCTGAAGTAATTCGCGAACACCCGGTTCTTCTCAACCGTGCACCGACCCTTCACCGTCTGGGTATCCAGGCGTTCGAACCGGTACTGATCGAAGGTAAGGCTATTCAGCTGCACCCTCTGGTCTGCGCCGCGTACAACGCCGACTTCGACGGCGACCAAATGGCCGTGCACGTACCGCTGACGCTGGAAGCCCAGCTCGAAGCGCGTGCGTTGATGATGTCGACCAACAACATTCTGTCGCCAGCCAACGGTGAGCCAATCATCGTTCCGTCGCAGGACGTTGTATTGGGTCTGTACTACATGACTCGTGAAGCGATCAACGCCAAGGGCGAAGGTCGTGTGTTCGCGGATCTGCAGGAAGTTGACCGTGTGTTCCGTGCCGGCGAAGCCGCACTGCACGCCAAGGTCAAAGTGCGGATCAACGAAACCGTCAACGACCGTGATGGCGGCAGCGTGACCAACACCCGTATCGTCGACACCACTGTCGGCCGTGCGCTGTTGTTCCAGGTTGTGCCAAAAGGTCTGTCGTACGATGTCGTCAACCTGCCGATGAAGAAAAAGGCGATCTCCAAGCTGATCAACCAGTGCTACCGCGTGGTTGGTCTGAAAGAGACCGTGATCTTCGCTGACCAGTTGATGTACACCGGTTTTGCCTACTCGACCATTTCCGGCGTTTCCATCGGCGTTAACGACTTCGTTATCCCGGATGAAAAAGCCCGCATCATCGGTGCTGCCACCGACGAAGTGAAAGAAATCGAAAGTCAGTACGCCTCCGGCCTGGTAACCCAGGGCGAGAAGTACAACAAAGTGATCGACCTTTGGTCCAAGGCGAACGACGAAGTTTCCAAGGCGATGATGGCCAACCTCTCGAAAGAGAAAGTCATCGACCGTCATGGCGTCGAAGTCGACCAGGAATCCTTCAACTCGATGTACATGATGGCCGACTCGGGTGCGCGGGGTTCCGCAGCACAGATTCGTCAGCTGGCCGGTATGCGTGGTCTGATGGCCAAGCCAGACGGCTCCATCATTGAAACGCCGATTACTGCGAACTTCCGTGAAGGTTTGAGCGTACTTCAGTACTTCATCTCGACTCACGGTGCTCGTAAAGGTCTGGCGGATACCGCGTTGAAAACCGCGAACTCCGGTTACCTGACTCGTCGTCTGGTAGACGTAGCGCAAGATCTGGTTGTAACCGAGATCGATTGCGGCACCGAACACGGTCTGCTGATGACTCCGCACATTGAAGGCGGTGACGTTGTAGAGCCGCTGGGTGAGCGCGTATTGGGTCGTGTTATTGCCCGTGACGTATTCAAGCCAGGTACCGAGGACGTCATCGTTCCTGCCGGCACCCTGGTAGATGAGAAGTGGGTTGAGTTCATCGAGCTGAACAGCATCGACGAAGTGATCGTGCGTTCGCCGATCAGCTGCGAAACCCGCTACGGCATTTGCGCCAAGTGCTACGGCCGTGACTTGGCTCGTGGTCACCAGGTGAACATCGGTGAAGCTGTCGGCGTAATTGCTGCACAGTCGATCGGTGAGCCGGGTACCCAGCTGACGATGCGTACGTTCCACATCGGTGGTGCGGCAAGCCGGACCTCCGCAGCCGACAGTGTTCAGGTGAAGAATGGCGGTACCGTCCGTCTGCACAACCTGAAGCACGTTGAGCGCGTGGATGGTCACCTGGTAGCTGTGTCCCGTTCCGGTGAGCTGGCCATCGCTGATGACTTCGGTCGTGAGCGTGAGCGTTACAAGCTGCCGTACGGTGCCGTGATTTCGGTTAAAGAAGGTGACAAGGTCGACGCTGGCGCAATCGTGGCCAAGTGGGATCCGCACACTCACCCGATCGTTACCGAAATGAAAGGTACCGTGACCTACGTGGGCATGGAAGAAGGCATCACGATCAAGCGTCAGACTGACGAATTGACCGGTATGACCAACATTGAAGTACTCGACGCCAAAGATCGTCCAGCTGCCGGCAAGGACATTCGTCCTGCCGTGAAGATGGTCGACGACAACGGCAAGGATCTTTTGCTGCCAGGCACTGACGTAATCGCTCAGTACTTCCTGCCAGCCAACGCCCTGGTCGGTGTAGCGGACGGTGCGAAGATTGCGATCGGTGATGTTATCGCTCGTATTCCGCAAGAAACTTCGAAGACCCGTGACATCACCGGTGGTCTGCCGCGTGTTGCCGACCTGTTCGAAGCCCGTCGTCCGAAAGAAGCGTCGATTCTGGCTGAAGTCAGCGGCACCATCGCGTTCGGTAAAGAGACCAAAGGCAAGCGCCGTCTGGTCATTACCCCGAACGACGGTAGCGATCCGTACGAAGAGCTGATTCCGAAGTGGCGTCACCTGAACGTGTTCGAAGGCGAACAGGTAAACCGCGGCGAAGTTATCTCCGACGGTCCGAGCGATCCACACGACATCCTGCGTCTGCTGGGTGTGAGTGCGCTGGCCAAGTACATTGTTAACGAGATCCAGGACGTTTACCGTCTGCAAGGCGTGAAGATCAACGACAAGCACATCGAGACCATCCTGCGTCAGATGTTGCGTAAAGTTGAAATCGCTGAATCCGGCGATTCCAGTTTCATCAAGGGCGACCAGATGGAATTGACTCACGTTCTGGTAGAGAACGAGCGTTTGAGCAACGAAGACAAATTTGTCTCCAAGTTCACTCGCGTTCTGCTGGGTATCACCAAGGCGTCGTTGTCCACCGAATCGTTCATCTCGGCGGCTTCCTTCCAGGAAACCACCCGCGTACTGACCGAAGCGGCGGTAACCGGCAAGCGCGACTACCTGCGCGGCCTGAAAGAAAACGTGGTCGTGGGTCGTCTGATCCCGGCTGGTACCGGCCTGGCTTATCACAGCGAGCGTAAGCGTCGTCGTGATGCCGACAAGCCGTTGCGCGTAAGCGCCAGTGAAGTGGAAGCTGCACTGACCGAAGCGCTGAACTCTAGCGGTAACTGAGTTCTGCGATAAATGAGCGTAAGGCCCTGGCAGCTCCGTTCATCGAATCGCGACAATTTGTCGAGGTTGGATGGGCGGGGAGGTCGGGGCCTTGCCTTGACTGGGGACAAGATCCTCTTTAGACTCTTGTACCCCTAAATTTGGCGGGGATTCGTTCCTGCCATTTTGCTTTTCTTGCAAGACAATAGCGTCGCAAGACAACAGTGGAGCTAGTAGATGGCAACTATCAACCAGCTGGTACGTCAGCCGCGTAAGCGTATCGTCGAGAAATCCGACGTGCCTGCGCTGCAGAACTGCCCGCAACGTCGTGGCGTGTGCACCCGTGTGTATACCACTACGCCGAAAAAACCTAACTCGGCACTGCGTAAAGTATGCCGTGTGCGTCTGACCAACGGTTTCGAGGTTTCCTCGTACATCGGCGGTGAAGGCCACAACCTGCAAGAGCACAGCGTGGTACTGATCCGCGGCGGTCGTGTAAAAGACTTGCCAGGTGTTCGTTACCACACCGTTCGCGGTTCTTTGGATACTTCCGGCGTTAAGGGTCGTAACCAGGGTCGTTCGAAGTACGGTACCAAGCGTCCGAAGTAATGGTCGCTTGCTGCAAAAAACTGATTTCTATTTTTCTGAGTCGATAAGAGTAAGGTCGGAGGCGTCCCTGATAGGGCACCAATTCCGAGCGAACCTGAAGACCGTTTGAGGGCTTATCCATGCCAAGAAGACGCGTAGCAGCCAAGCGCGAAGTGCTTGACGATCCAAAATACGGAAGCCAAATCCTGGCCAAGTTCATGAACCACGTGATGGAAAGCGGCAAGAAAGCCGTTGCCGAGCGTATCGTTTATGGCGCGCTGGAAAAGGTTAAAGAACGCAAGAACAGCGACCCCCTGGAAATCTTCGAGAAAGCTCTCGACGCCATCGCTCCGCTGGTCGAAGTAAAGTCGCGCCGTGTAGGCGGTGCTACTTACCAGGTTCCGGTTGAAGTTCGTCCGTCCCGTCGTAACGCTCTGGCAATGCGCTGGTTGGTAGACTTCGCTCGCAAGCGCGGCGAGAAGTCTATGGCTCTGCGTTTGGCTGGCGAACTGTTGGACGCTGCCGAAGGTAAAGGTGCTGCAGTTAAGAAGCGTGAAGACGTGCACCGTATGGCTGAAGCTAACAAAGCTTTCTCGCACTACCGCTTCTAATTTTAGCGTCACTAATTTTGCGAGGGCTTTATGGCTCGTACTACACCGATTAATCGCTACCGTAACATTGGTATCGTTGCTCACGTGGATGCTGGTAAAACCACCACCACCGAGCGCGTCCTTTTTTACACTGGCAAAAGTCACAAGATGGGCGAGGTGCATGACGGCGCCGCGACCACAGACTGGATGGTTCAGGAGCAGGAGCGTGGTATTACCATTACTTCTGCTGCTATTACCGCCTTCTGGCAGGGTTCTGCGAAGCAGCACAAGGACCAATACCGCTTCAACGTCATCGATACCCCGGGTCACGTAGACTTCACTATTGAAGTTGAGCGTTCCCTGCGTGTACTCGACGGCGCTGTCGTTGTGTTCTGTGGTACTTCCGGCGTTGAGCCTCAGTCCGAAACCGTATGGCGTCAAGCCAACAAGTACGGTGTTCCACGTATCGTTTACGTGAACAAGATGGACCGTGCCGGCGCGAACTTCCTGCGCGTGATCGCCCAGATCAAGCAGCGCCTGGGTCACACTCCGGTGCCGATCCAGTTGGCTATCGGTTCCGAAGACAACTTCCAGGGTCAGATCGATTTGATGACCATGGAAGCGGTTTACTGGAACGATGCTGACAAGGGCATGACTCCACGTCGCGAAGCTATCCCTGCTGAACTGCAGGAGCTGGCTGAAGAGTGGCGCAGCAACATGGTTGAGGCTGCGGCCGAAGCCAGCGAAGAGCTGATGAACAAGTACCTCGAAGGCGAAGAGCTCTCCATCGAGGAAATCAAGGCCGCTCTGCGTCAGCGTACCATCGCTGGTGAGATCGTTCTGGCTGTTTGCGGTTCTTCCTTCAAGAACAAGGGTGTTCCCCTGGTTCTCGACGCCGTTATCGACTACCTGCCTGCACCAACTGACATTCCTGCCATCAAGGGTACTGACCCGGATGACGAGGAAAAGCAGATGGAGCGTCACGCAGACGACAACGAGCCGTTCTCGGCTCTGGCGTTCAAGATCGCTACCGACCCATTCGTGGGTACCTTGACCTTCGTTCGAGTTTACTCGGGCGTGTTGGCCTCCGGCGACGGCGTGATCAACTCGGTTAAAGGCAAGAAAGAGCGCGTGGGTCGTATGGTGCAAATGCACGCAAACGCCCGCGAAGAGATCAAGGAAGTACGCGCTGGTGACATCGCGGCCCTGATCGGCATGAAGGACGTCACCACTGGTGAAACCCTCTGCAACGCTGACAAGCCAATCATCCTGGTTCGCATGGACTTCCCGGAGCCGGTTATTTCGGTTGCCGTAGAGCCTAAAACCAAGGATGACCAGGAAAAAATGGGTATCGCTCTGGGCAAACTTGCTCAGGAAGACCCGTCTTTCCGCGTCAAAACTGATGAAGAGACTGGTCAAACGATCATCTCTGGCATGGGCGAGTTGCACCTGGACATCCTGGTTGACCGGATGCGCCGTGAGTTCAACGTCGAAGCCAACATCGGTAAGCCTCAGGTTTCCTATCGTGAGCGCATCACGAAGAGCTGCGAAATCGAAGGCAAGTTCGTTCGTCAGTCCGGCGGTCGTGGCCAGTTCGGTCACTGCTGGATTCGTTTTGCACCTGCTGACGAAGGTCAGGAAGGTCTGCAATTCCTGAACGAAGTAGTGGGTGGTGTGGTTCCTAAGGAATACATCCCGGCTATCCAGAAGGGTATCGAAGAGCAGATGAAGAACGGTGTTGTTGCCGGCTATCCGCTGATCGGCCTGAAGGCTACCGTGTTTGATGGTTCTTACCACGACGTCGACTCGAACGAGATGGCGTTTAAGGTGGCTGCTTCCATGGCGACCAAGCAACTGGCCCAGAAGGGCGGTGGTGAGTTGCTCGAGCCGATCATGGCGGTAGAGGTTGTTACGCCTGAAGACTATATGGGTGACGTGATGGGCGACCTTAACCGTCGTCGCGGCATGATCCTGGGTATGGAAGATACGGTTTCCGGTAAGGTTATCCGTGCTGAAGTTCCGTTGGGCGAGATGTTCGGTTATGCGACCGACGTTCGTTCGATGTCCCAGGGTCGCGCAAGCTACTCTATGGAATTCAAAAAATACAATACGGCTCCGTCGCACATCGTCGAAACCGTTACCAAAAAACAAGGCTGATTCAGTCCTTTAGGCAAGGAGTTAATTGTCGTGGCTAAAGAAAAATTTGATCGTTCCCTACCGCACGTCAACGTTGGCACCATCGGTCACGTTGACCACGGTAAAACCACTCTGACCGCTGCTCTGACTCGCGTCTGCTCCGAAGTTTTCGGTTCGGCCGTAGTTGAATTCGACAAGATCGACAGCGCGCCAGAAGAAAAGGCTCGTGGTATCACCATCAACACCGCGCACGTCGAGTACAACTCGAACATTCGTCACTACGCTCACGTTGACTGCCCAGGTCACGCTGACTACGTGAAGAACATGA
>NZ_RCNY01000098.1:0-15967 GCF_004307635.1 Pseudomonas sp. Sample_22 | reverse complement strand
CCGGACTATCCAGAGCTGGGCCGCGTGCAATGGGTCGTGGAATACCGGAGGGAGCCTGCGACCGAGGATATGCCGCGAAAGCCCGTTGCAGGCAAGGCACGGCGGCGGATAGGCCATTGGGGCGTCCGCTACCGAACGATGATGATGAGCCACCTAGTGAGTGCGGATTGGGTTTCGCGTTGAAATTCCGTTATAAATCTCAAGGGAGGGCTCGTCGAGAGACTGGGGTTGGTCAGGCCAGGCGGCACGGCGCAATCGCGCCCTCGCATGTATCTGCAACCACACAATTTCGTTGGTTGCTTCAACCTGACGTCTATGGATAGATATGACCGACAAAGCGTCTACCTCAGTAACTTCTGGAAGCATTACCCTCAGCCACGTCGAACTCTGTCAGTTTCGACGTCTCACCAGAGTCAAGCTCGACGTCGACGAAAAAACCACGATTCTTGTTGGAGCCAACAACAGTGGGAAGACATCAATCCTAACCGCGCTTCGCCAGTTCCTCTCTGATGCGCCGACGTTTGGGGCATTCGATATCAGCCTATCGCAGTGGCCTGCTCTGAGAGCCCTAGGGAAACTCTGGGAAGGCTTGGCCGAGGATCCTGCAACAGCTGATTCGTCCGTCGACGACTGGGACGCTCAGCTCGTGACGCTACGATCTTCAATGCCAACGTTGGACCTCTGGCTCAATGCCGAGGAAGGGATGTATCACTTCGTCGCACCCTTCCTTTCGAAATTCAACTGGACAGGTGGTGCGGTCGGCGTTCGCCTTCGGTTGGAGCCGGCCTCGTCTGTTGACGAACTGCAGCGACTTGCGTGGCGCTATCGTGAGGCCCGAGCTCCTGTGAAGGATTTGGACAAAGCCTCGCACGCCTGGCCCATCGATCTTCTGGACTTCTGGCTCCGGTACCCCGGTGACCTTGGTCGCGTTCAGGTTTACAAGCTGGACGCGGAGAACAACCCCATCGAGAAGGGTAAGGTGTACAAGGCTCAGGTTTTGGCATCCAACGCGACACCTGTTGACCGAACCCACCTTTCCCGGCTTGTTCGAGTGGACTTCGTACCGGCGCAGCGTGGGTTAGGCACTGAAGAGGCGGACACGCGTTCCGGATCCGGTCCGCATCGTGTGGGCCTCTTCTCCAATCAGTTGTTGAAGTTTGCGCGACAGCATCTGAACATCGCTGCCACTGGTCATGGGCATCGTGCTGATCTAGTCGAAGCGGTCGCGAACGCTCAGGCCGACCTCGACCAGAAGATTCGAGATGCTCTAGCTCCGTCGGTTGAGGACGTCAAGATTCTGGGATATCCCGGTCTCCATGACCCGCACGAAATTCACTTCCGCACGCGCATTCAAACCGCGGATCTCCTCGACCACGGTACGGCAGTTCAGTACCGCATGAGCAAGGACTCTGTGGATGATCTGCTGCCGGAATACTCAATCGGCCTTGGTTATCAAAACCTTCAGTCCTTGAGTTATCAGTTGGTGTCGTTTAAGGCGGCGCGGCTGAATCCTACAAAGGGCTCGCCTGCGCCAGTCCATATTGTGATGATTGAAGAGCCCGAGGCGCACCTACATGTCCAGGTCCAGCGCATCTTTTCGGATAAGGCGCACAAACTAATCAGTCCGACGGCAACAGAACCTGGCTCGTTGAAGAGTCAATTACTCATCAGTACGCACTCTAGTCACCTGGCGCATGCGCAAAGCTTTGCTCACCTGCGATACCTGCGGCGCGTTGCCAAGTCAAAAACTGTGGCGATGCCCAGCACGGAAATTGTGAATATGGGTGACGTTTTTGGTGACGATGACGATACGCGGATCTTCGCCGAGAGATACTTCCGTGTGCAGCACACGGATCTTCTGTTCGCAGATGCGGCAGTTTTCGTTGAGGGGACGGCGGAGCGTATGCTGGTTCCTCTATTCATCGAACGACAGTTCGGAGCGCTGAGCAGTCGGTACGTGTCGCTCCTTGATATCGGCGGTAGCCACGCTCATCGGCTTCGCCCGCTGGTGGAGCGTCTGAGAATTCCAACGGTGATCATTACTGATATTGACCCCGTGGAAGAGTCTTCAGATGCTAACGGCAAAATCACTCTTACTGCTGTCGCCAATGAAGGGCAAGCAGGACTGAAGTGTGGGAACGCGACGCTTAGGACATGGCACCCTAAGTGCACTGAGCTCGATGATTTCAAGGAACCCAAAGAGTCCCATTTAGTCTGGAGTGAGGTGGCTGACTGCAAGGTCAGATTCACATGGCAGTTACCTGTGAAAGAGGCTGATAACTGTTGGCCGAGTTCCTTCGAAGACTCCCTGATCCTTTCAAACATTTCATGGTTCAAGGAGTTGGGTAAGGAGAAGTTCAGCCCAGACGGGGTGAAGATAAAGAAGCCTACTGGAGCACTTGGCAAGGTCGTGACGACAGTGACCGGCGCCGAATCCAATGCCGATTTGGCGAAAAAGCTCCACACGCTGATGCATGGAAAGTTCAGCAAAGGAGACTTTTCTGCAACGATTTTCGAGAAAATTGCTTCGGGTGAGATCATTACTTGCCCGCAATATATCGCTGACGCACTTGAATGGCTCCAAGAGCAGCTCAATCTTGAATCGGAGGTTTACCTGTGAGCGTCGGGTTGATTCGCAATGGTAATGAGCGCGATGCTGGTGTCGTCGAGGAAATCTGTGGCTATCTTACGGAAAAGCCAGGTCGCAGCTTCTTTCTGTTTGCAGGCGCGGGATCCGGGAAGACTAGAACGTTAGTTGAGGTTCTACGTCGGCTCACGGGTGTGGTTCCCCATGACTCTGGAGGTGAACTCGCGAGAAACCTTCGGCTGCTTGGTCGTTCTATTCGAGTGATCACGTTTACCAAGAATGCTGTCTCCGTAATCAACGGACGCCTGGGTAATAACGACCTTGTTAATGTCTCGACCATTCACTCCTTCTGCTGGGAGTTGATTGGTGGGTTTGACGACGACATTAGAGAGGCCCTTATCGCAGTCAAGACGAAGCAATTGGAACGGGATAGACTCGAAGCCTCCCAGAAGGCAAGAGGTATCAGCGCCACTGATGAAACCAACTTCGCAGAGATTGAGCAGGACATCGAAGAGTTTCGTACTACTGAGAAGTTCATCTACCACCCGGACCGGAACAGGTATGGTTCTGGGGCAATTCAACATAGACACGTTCTGGATGCCACGTCTTGGCTGCTGGCGAACAGGCCAACTCTCCGAACCATATTAAGAGACCGTCATCCGATAGTCCTCATCGACGAGTCGCAGGACACAATGAAGGGTGTCCTAGATGCGTTGATGGAGGTTGCCACTCCACAGGGTAACGGACTCACTTTGGGCCTGTTGGGTGACCATCGGCAACGAATCTACACGGATGGCCATTTGGACCTGCCTGGACTGGTGCCAGAAGGGTGGGGGCGTCCCGAGCTGCAGATGAACCATCGCAGCCAACAGCGAATCGTTGCGCTGATAAACAAGATTTGGGAGGCGGAGCATGAGGGTCGTACGCAGCAACCCACTGGTGTCAAACAGCATCCACGTACGGAAAAAACTGGCGGAGTTGTACGAGTGTTTGTGGGGGATGCGAAGCTCAGCTCTGATGAGAAAGTAAAGAAGGAAGAACTGTGCGCCGAGCTCATGGCTGACGCCACTTCATCTACCGTCTGGAGAACGCGGGGACATCAAATCCTTGCGCTTGAGCACAAGCTTGTCGCCACTCGCGGGGGGTTTCTTCAAGCTTACCGAGCCATGGATCTCCTAGACCCTAACGCTGCGGCGCCACAGGGAAGCGGTGAGAATAAAGGCCCAACCGTAGCGCGGCTGTTGTTAGAGGAATTGATGGAACTAGCTGCTTGCGTCGAAGCTGACGGATGCATCAACGAGTTTGCGGCTACGGAGGTTCTGAGACGGAATGGCAGCCTGAATTCTTTGCCCGAGGATGGTGCGACTAGACAATTGCGCATGATGGAAATGCTCCAAGCTATAGCGGGCTTTGCGACGGTCATCTCCAATCCCAGTGCCACGGTGAGGGAGATTTTGGAGTCAGTGTTGGGAGCGCGACTCTTCGAAGTAGATACTCGTTTAGTAGCAGCGTTCAGTGACAATTCGCCCGCGCCTGCTGCGCCTCCTCCGCGCACAAAGGAACCGTCGGAGGCTCGAGTGCGACGCGGCTGGTGTGCTCTATTTGCTGCCCCTTGGGAGGAGCTAGCGCGCTACCGAAACTACTTAGCTGGAAAGACAGACCTCGCCACGCATCAGGTCGTAAAGGGTTCCGAGTTTCCTCACGTGATGGTGGTGATGGATGACAGTGAAGCAGGTGGCTTCCAAATATCTTACGACAAGTTGTTTGGTGCGAAGGATCTCAGCAAAAATGACGTGAGCAACGTCGATGCGAAGAAGGAGACAACCATTGACCGAAGCTTGCGGCTCTTGTACGTCACCTGCAGCCGGGCGCGCGAAAGCTTGGCGCTAGTGCTCTGGTCGGAAAACCCAGAGGCTGCGCTGGAGAGCATCAGAAAGAGTAAGTGGTTCATCGAGGAGGAGGTGTTGCCTGTGCCGTGAAGGGAAAAATAGACTACCGCACCGTGAGCGCTGACGGCTGGAGTCGGCGCCTACACTAAAATGCGCAGACAAGGAGACTACCCGTAGGTACCGGGCAAGGAGGAATACATGAGTCTGGATCCAGTGCCGACCGAACTGTTACATGAT
The DNA here is from genome assembly GCF_004307635.1 of Pseudomonas sp. Sample_22. Taxonomy (NCBI): domain Bacteria; kingdom Pseudomonadati; phylum Pseudomonadota; class Gammaproteobacteria; order Pseudomonadales; family Pseudomonadaceae; genus Pseudomonas; species Pseudomonas sp. Sample_22. The sequence continues at coordinate 11,254 of NZ_RCNY01000098.1, read as the reverse complement.
CGACTGAATGGCGCGATTGAATTGATCAAGAAGACGCTGCACCTGTATCAGGGCCTGGAGAAATACGTGATCTATGGTAATGCCATGGGCTATGTCGGTGCCCTGCGCTTTGCTGGACTGATTGACGAGGCCGGCTATAACCAGCTGTACGAAGACTTGCTGAACGTGCTGTATCAGCAGTGAGCTGCGGTCCAATCGGGAAATCGACGAGGCAGGATTGCTATCAAAAGCGGGCAGCACTCAAATGTTTATCGGAGTGTATGCATCTGGCGGCATGAGCCTTTTCGAAGAAATCTGTGATTCCCGGCCTGGTGAGTCGATGACTCGGGCCCTAGCTTGGGGTGTTGAACGCGCTCGTCGCAACCGAGGCGACACAGCACAAAGGCAAATAAGAGTAAAAAATCCCACAAAGTTAGGATGCCTTGCAGTGCCCTGCTCCCAAGCTTAATAGCCTCATTCTTCGTCGAAGTAGTCGCTATCCAGTTTCGGCAACTTGAGCAGTCGCGACGTTACTCCAACTTCGTGATCCATCATCAGGTTAACAAGCCGATTGCCATCAACCAGCACCATACCCTCCACTGAACGAGCAAAGTCGATACCTTGGGCAGTGAAGCCAGAGGTGGTAATAAATACACCGCGCTTGGCCTTTTGCCCGGCAAGTGCGCCGTAGAAGGCTTGCAACTCAGGGCGGCCAACCGTGCCTTGCCAGCGCTTGGCTTGGACGTAGACCTTTTCCAGTCCGAGCTTGTCAAGCGAGATCACCCCATCGATTCCGCCATCTCCGCTACCACCTACGCGCTGCAAGTCATTGCGGCTAGCGCCGTAGCCAAGGCTATGCAGTACGTCCAGCACTATGACCTCGAAGCGATTAGGGCTGACTTGCAGAAGGTTGTCCAGTAGATCGGCTGCAGTTGCTTGGCGTAGCTCACGCAACGCCTGCTCCAGCCGATCATCTGGGCTGACAGTGGCTGAGCTTGCTATCGGAGCAATCTGCTCTTGTCCGTCGAGCGGGATGGCGTCGGTTGGACCCTTGAGCTTTACATCCATAAAGCCGATGGCAAGCTGTTCCACCTTATTTTCAGTGAGGGGGTAAGGATGCTGTGCAGCATAGGTGATGCCTGCATCGGTTAGTTTCCAATAGCCTCGCTTTGCGCTCGTAGATAGGCCCGCGCGCTTGAGGCGGTCATGGGCCCAGCCTGCACGGTTCTTGTATATGGCCTGGCCGCTCGCAATCAGCTCCTGCCGTTGTGTTTCCGACAGGTTTAGCGCTTCGGCAGCTGCTTCATGGGCGTCACGAGCTGCCGCGCCTACGGGTGAAGCTGCTAAGTAGCGCAGTATCGGCTCAATGAACTGGTCGTAAGTAGGGACGGACATTGCAACTCCAAGCGCAAGGTAGACGGCGTGCGCGAATAGTAAAGGTTGCGCATTGTTTTGTATTTGGTGAATCGGCCTTGGCTTCCTGAGCGTGGTCAGAGACCGTTTGAGATCGACTGCCATCGGTGACGACAAGCCGAAACAGCCGATTCTGTTGAAAAAATCGGCCCTGGTTTCCACGTCAGAAAAGTACGCGCCCGAGATTGAAATCCATACCGGAGAGCTCGGGTACTCCAATCAATAGAAACTACGGCTATCTTCCGCTGGGGTAGACAGCCGAGTTGATACCATTTGAGTTATCTATAGCAATTTGTCTGCCAGCTGCTTGAAGACATCCCGCCCCAGGTCATCTCGTTCAACGGCAAACAAAAAGAGACAGAGGCTGTTGCTAGACTTTTCCCACTGATGCCCAACCTGTTGTTTCTCTTTGGAGTCGTCGTTCGTCTTGTAGGGCTCCCCCTTATACTCCACAACTAGGATGCGACCATCTTCCAACTCTGCTACAAAGTCTGGGTAGAAGTAGTCAGATGCGGTCGGCAACCAGAATGAGCAGCTTTCCTGGCGCTCAATGTTGCGAACCCAGTGCTTCACCTTGGGATGAGCATCAATTGCCATTGCACATCTGAACTCCTCTGCGGTGTTGCCAGCAGGAGTTTTTTCCCGTAGGTCATGAATAACGGGGTAGAAGTGTTTGCTAAATTCGTAGCTCCCTTGATACATGTTCCGGGCTGGATACCTTCCAGCGTCGAACGAGAAGCTGTACTGCGCCACTTCTTCCAGCGTCGGTACGGACATCTCAAAGAGTCGTCCTTGGAATCCTTTCTCCATAGCCTGCTTACGCAGACGCTCTATTTCCCCCTTGATGGCGTCGGCCAGCTGGAATCTGGCACGAACCAGTGCGGTCAGGCTAAGGCCGATATCACTCATGAGGTAGGAAAGCATCTTTGTCAGGTAGGCCAGTACCTGTGGCTGAGGCAGGAAGGGTTTGCGCACCTGTATGTCCAGCCAGCGCACTAGGTCTTGCGGGCTGATATGGCTCGCAACCTCGTTCAGCTTTAGTTGCTGGGCGTCAATATGCCGAAACTTGACCTTCTCCCCCTGCACATCAATCTCGAAGGAATTCACTGTTTCGTGGATGCTAAAGCCAGCAAGCTGCACGGGGTAGTCCAGCAGGTTCCAGTCTCCTAGCTCCGCAAGTGTGTCCTTTTCCACAATTTCAAGGTAACCATCCAGCTTTAGACACAGCTGGGGGATTGGTGAGAACAAGATGCCTAACTGTGCTGGGGCTCGTAGGGCATTTCGAACGGCCCGGTGATCAGAAAATTGCTGGGCTACCTTCTCTTTGGCTTTTGGGGGGAGGGACGCGGTGATGAACGTTTCTGCCTGTTTCAGCACCTCGTTGTCCACGTTGCCTTTGAGTACCACTGTTGCGCCTTGCGAAGTAGGGCGAATTTCAACCTGGGCTTTCAAGTCTTCCGGCCAATTATGAGTTTCAGGTACTGCTGGCAACTCGACATGACAATCCGGTATTGAGGGAGTTGTGTTCTGGCCGATACTCTGCGCTGTACCACCTGATCCGCCAGCCAAGGGAAGGGATTGCTGAGGCACAATAATGCCAGCGGTATCCAAACGCTCAAAACCCATGTTCTGAACTAAGCGATCCCGTAGATTGCTGGCGGCCTCTGCAAAGTTTGTTGCCACAATGTGGGCGTAGGCTTTGTTGAGGGGAGCTTGGCTGCGATCCGTTGCATATGGCATGCGGAGTACACGTCCCAGCAGTTGCTCTACATCTTTGGAGGAACTCACCGATTGCAGGCTGGAGAGTACATAGGCGAAGGAGCAGTCCCAGCCTTCTTTCAAAGCCTCGATAGTAATGATGTATCGAACCTTGCAGTCCGGGTCGAACAGGTCGACTCCATTTAGTTCTTTTTGGGTTCCCGTAGCAATTGCAATTTGTTCGGGAGAGATATTTTCCTGCTCGATGAGATGCTGCTTCACAACGTCGACTGTTGCCTCACCACCTTTGGGCATTGCTTGGATAAGCACGATTGGGCGGACGTAGTCGTCTTCCTTTAGAGCGATGAGTTCAAGACTGTCACGCGTCAGGATTGAGTCCCGTAGACACTCTCGCCATCCTTCTGGATGCTCGGCCAGAACAATTGGTAACTTAATCATCTGCTCAGCACGTAGCTCTTGGGCGGACACATGATAGAGCACGTTGTTGCCTGGAACTGGGGTTGCAGTCATTTCTATTACACAGCTCGGGTGCAACCGGCCTAGCGTTTTGAAGAAACGGTCGGTGCGATTGTTGTGGGCTTCATCCACAATGACCAGTGGGCGGTGCAAGTGTAGCCAGTTGGCAACGGACCACTTAACTCTGCCAATATCCTTGGAGGTCAGGAACTTCTGGCTTTGCAGATCGCCCTCAGTCACCTTTTCCAGGTTGGATGTCAGTGAGGCAGGTAGGTCACGGAAGTGTTCACCCAGCTCTTCAAAAAATGAGTAGACGTTTCGAGTGCTGGTATCACTGACGTTGAGCGCCTGTATGGTAGCCACTACGACGATGCAAGCTTTACCTATGTCGTGTGGGCCGACTGTCTGTAGGCTTTCGAGATCGCAAATGCGGATGCGGTCACCGAAATAGTGGGCCAGGGCTTGCCGGTATGGATGGCGGGCATTGGAGAGAGCTTCAAGCGTCTGAGTTCGGATGGTATCCGAAGGGGTGAGCCACAGTGCAACAGGGGCATCGCTATCCAAAACTGACTTGCCGGCCAGTGCTACGGCGTGAGCGGCCAGTAGGGTTTTACCGCCACCTGTTGGAACGCGTAAGCAGACACTAGGAATGTCCGAAAAAATCTCTTGGTAAGCTTCAGTGCGCTGTTGTCGTTGCAGTACATCCTTGTAGGCATCTTGGATAGAAACCTTGCGAGCTCTATCAAAAAAATCGCCCAGAGCGTCCAAGGCGTCATTTTGGTACTTTTTCAGTTTGAACATGGTCGGCTCTTAGCGCATTTTCACGTCGTAGGGGATTTGCTTGAAGGTGATGTCTTCGGCATTCATGCGGGCTGAGCCTAGGCGGGTAGTTTCTCCATACACCACCATGGGGCCTGGGTTGGGTTGTAGCTCTCTCAACATGGCAACGACTGCACTTGTTAGGACATTACCGCTTGCAGGGCGCCGGTCACCGAGGATGCCGTTGTAGAGGAGGAAGTAGCTGGTTCCGTTCTGTTCGCCCATGAATGGGGAATTGAAATCCTGCTGGCCGGGGGTTCCTATTTCAAGATGCCAGATGTATGCCGCCAAAGTGGCAAAACGCACAGAACTGGTGAGCTGGCCTTGCTCATCGAAGGCAGCTTCACCGAGAGTATATAAAGAAAAGCCACCACCACCGCTCCAGTTGGCAGCGTGACTGATGCCACCTGATTCACCTTCGATGACTTTTTCGAGGCGTGGCACGCAGTGTGTTCGGGCATGCTCTCCCATTTCGATGCCGATGTAGCGTCGACCTGTCTTGTGAGCAACTGCGGCAGAAGTGCCAGATCCCAGAAATGAATCTAATATTAGGTCGCCTGGATTAGTAGCGATCCGGAATATTAAGTGAATTAGTTCTTCTGGTTTAGGTGTAGAGAATGGCTCTATTTCAGGAAGAAGTTTACGCAGATGGTCACGCTTTGCAGACTGGTTGGACCCCGCATCTTCGGCAGGCCACCAAGTTCGAGGGACAACCCCATCCTGAACATCGGTCAAATAACGCTTGATAATCGGCAGGCGGTCTCCATCCTTCCCAAAGTAGACGCGGCTTTCAGCGAGAGCTTGCTTCAAATTTTCCTGTGAGAATCGCCAGTAATTGCCTGAGGGAGGCGTCACTACGCGCCCGGATGGCAGGGTTATTGGATATCTCTGCGCGGCACTCCCGCTTTTGGCAGTTCCATTGTCTCCCTGTAACCATGGACCTCTTGGATCTTTGTCTGGGTTTTTATACCTGGCGTTCTGCTCCGGCGTTCTGTCGAGCAGATTTCTGGTTTTGCTCCACACGTCCCGCTGGCGTGCAAATAAAATGACATGGTCGTGAGCGCTGGAAATATCTGTATCGTTCCGGCGACCCTTATCTTTTTCCCAAGCGAAAGTCGCAACGAAGTTTTTCCTACCGAATACTTCGTCCATGAGAACCTTGAGGTAATGCGCTTCGTTGTCGTCAATGGTTACCCAGATGCTACCGTCTTCGGCGAGCAGCTCGCGTAGGAGTACAAGGCGGGGGTACATCATCGATAACCACTGACTGTGCTCTAGGTTGTCGTCGTAGTGCTCGAAAGCGCTTTTGGTGTTGTATGGTGGGTCGATGAAGATGCACTTCACCTGACCGGCGTAAAATGGAATCAGCGATTTTAGGGCTAAGAGATTGTCACCTTGGATGATGAAATTCTCGCTGGCGGCCTGAGTATCGCCGTAGGTTTTTTCACGCTGCAGTAGGTGATAGGGCACCTCAAGCGGGATTTCTTTGGCTTGGTTTTTATTAACCCAATCTATAAATGGCATTTTGCATTGGCCTTGCTGACGCAAAAAAGGAGCATTGTATCCGCCGCCCGCATGATTTAAATACCGATGTCTGTTTCCATGGTGAGCGTCTGTCCAACTCGCCTTGCGTAAGTCAGGAGGAATCCGCGACCTTCGCTTGTCACCACAGACCTGCTTGCAATGTCCGTGATCTATCTGCCCCTGAAGCGTGGGATAGTCATCGGGAAAGGGTCGACAACGCCCCGGGGGGCTCGTGTCCACCCGGACCGAGTAGGCGGATTCACATCTGTCGTCCTCTCACAAGATTTTGGCAAAGCAGAGCAGGGCAGACTGATTCAGACCGTAAAAATCACACAGTGAGGGAATAAAGGAATTGATATCGCCGGTGAATTGAGACAGCCTGCTTTGACTGCGTTAGGTGGGGTACGCCGGGAGTGGCTTAGGGCTACGGCGAATTAGTCATCATCAAACACAGCGATACCTACGTCAGTGCCTACGGACATAACCCGCAGGCTGTTGGTTCAGGAGGGGCAGCAGGTCAAGGTCGGACAGACAATTGCCGAAATGGATCCACGGGTACAAACCGGGTGAAACTGCACTTTGAGATTTACCGCCAGGGTAAACCTGTAGATCCGCTGCAATTCCTGCCGCGTCGTTGATCGCTATTCAGCCTGTTCCGTCACGTAGAGGGGACGGGCTCTAGCGTTGCCATGGATAGGGCGGCGCTGAGCTTGGGGTCGAACTCACCAAAGGACAATAAAAATGGCTCTCAGTAAAGAAGTGCCGGAGTTTGACATCGACGATGAGGTTCTCCTGATGGAGACCGGCATCGGGACGGATTCGATGTCGAATGATGAAGGGGCGGCTCCACCTTCCGTTCGTGCCAAATCCAAACACTCCGCATCGTTGAAACAACACAAGTACATTGACTACACGCGTGCACTTGATGCCACGCAGCTGTACCTCAATGAAATCGGTTTTTCCCCCCTGTTGTCCCCCGAAGAGGAAGTTCATTTTGCGCGCTTGTCGCAAAGTGGCGATCCGGCCGGGCGCAAACGCATGATTGAAAGTAACTTGCGGCTGGTGGTGAAAATCGCCCGACGCTACGTCAATCGTGGCCTGTCGCTGCTGGACTTGATCGAAGAGGGCAACCTCGGGCTGATCCGGGCGGTAGAGAAGTTCGACCCTGAACGTGGCTTCCGCTTTTCGACCTACGCGACCTGGTGGATACGTCAGACCATCGAGCGCGCAATCATGAATCAGACCCGGACCATCCGGCTGCCGATCCATGTGGTCAAGGAGCTGAATGTGTACCTGCGGGCCGCGCGGGAGCTGACGCAAAAACTCGACCATGAACCCTCACCCGAAGAAATCGCCAACCTGCTGGAAAAACCGGTGGGAGAGGTCAAGCGCATGCTCGGCCTTAACGAACGGGTTTCTTCGGTCGACGTCTCGCTGGGCCCGGACTCGGATAAAACGCTGCTGGACACACTCACCGATGATCGCCCGACCGATCCATGCGAACTGTTGCAGGATGACGACCTGTCCCAGAGCATCGATCAATGGCTCTCGGAACTGACCGACAAGCAGCGCGAGGTGGTCATCCGCCGCTTCGGCCTGCGCGGGCACGAAAGCAGCACGCTTGAAGATGTAGGCCTGGAAATTGGCCTGACCCGGGAACGGGTCAGACAGATTCAGGTTGAAGGCCTAAAGCGTCTTCGGGAGATTCTCGAGAAGAATGGCCTGTCGTGCGAGTCGATTTTTCAGTAGCACGACATACTCAGCATAAAGAGCCCGACTGTTCGCAATGGTACGAGTGGTGGGAAAAAACCGGGCGCTGGGGTAGCATGTCGGAACGGTCTTTTGCTCCTTCGCAGAAACCTAGAAACCCGCAAGCATTGCCGTGCTGCGGGTTTCGTCGTTTTTAGGCCTTGTCCGTGATCGACGGTAAATCAGGCAGCATGCCTTCCAATGTTTCTTGAACTGGTGGGTTCATGCCATCACCGGCTGGTAACTGCATATCACCTGGTTCCATGACAGGCGCTTTCAGCAGCTTTCCGGTGCCAAGGTCGCTTTGATCTTCCGACGACACCAGCACTCGCGCATTGAAACGCGCAAACCGGATGTTCTCGCGGCTATCGGCCCAAGCGATTCGGCTATTGACCACGTACGCCAGTGCACCGCCTCGATCACTACCGAGCCTGATGGTTTGAATCCACGCCTGATCGATCAGCACCGACAAGGCCCGCTTGGTGGTAGCGGTCGAGGTTTCCATCAGCTTGGCCAATGTAGCCTGGCTGGCGATCAGAGCACCGCTTTTGTCCATGTTTGCAACTAGGATGTGTAGCAGCTGAGCAGCACGCGGAGCGTGCGCTATGAGCTGTGCCCAGGCTTCGTGCCCAGCACGCTCTGTCTGCACCCATGTCCCGCGTGGAGCGGGCTGGTGTAGGTTGCGGATTTCCTCAGACATTGACCCTCCTGTCAGATCATCCAAGTTGTGGTCGCTATCTCTCAAACTTGCTCGATAGCGTGCAAGAATGAGCCAAGGGTAGCTCACACTGTGCTCTATGGGTAGATCAAATTTGTTCGCTATCTCACAGGCTTGTCAGATAGCGCTCAGCCATGAGCTACCCCTAGCTCACTGTATGAGCTAGGGGTAGCTCATGGCTGTTTGCTATCGAGCAAGGATGAGCCAGGGGTAGCTCATAGATTGGGTAGCTCATCAGGTGAGCTAGGTTAGGTCACGAACTATGAGCGAGGTTGGTTCACCAACCATGACCGAAGGTTCGCTCATATGTTGAGCTACCTACTGCCCTGGAAGCCCCGTAAATCAAGGGTTCGCAACTCCTGCTTCTTATGATCTCTACCTGTCACCTTCTGCGTTTGTTGTTAATCAGGCAAAGCCGCCTGCGGCAGCGGCCACTCGTAAGCGCCTGACAGACTACGGCTACGCCTTCGCTAGTCAGTCACTTCCGACCGGCTCAACTGGTCACGGATTTTGAGCACAGTGGTTGGCGAGCATTTCGCGTGCCGGGCTGCAGCACGAATGCCAAAGTTCGCAGCGAGCAGTTCCCGTACACGCTTGTGTAAGTCCTGGTCTGTAGGACGGCCCTTGTATACGCCTCCCTGTTTGGCTTTTGCGATTCCCTGTGCTTGCCTCTCTCGACGCTGTTGATAGTCCTTGCGAGCGATAGCCGCCATCATTTCGACCATCATGTTGTTGATCGCTGCCAGCATGCGGCTGGTGAACTCGTCGTTTTGGCTTGTTCTCATTGCTAGGTGGCTGGTTGGCAGATCGAGGGCAACGATTCGCAAACCCTTTGAATCAATAGCGGCCTTGAGTGTCCGCCAGTCAGGATCCTCCATCCGAGATAGTCGGTCGATGCTTTCGACAAGAAGAACATCCCCCTTCCGAGCATCTTTGAGCAGGCGCAGCAATTCAGGCCTGTCAGCTTCTGTACCACTGACGTTCTCGGTGTATGTACTGGCAACAAGGTGTCCGTGTTCAGCGGCGAATTGCTCCAACGCTGCATTGGCCCGGTTTGCATCTTGCTCGACGGTCGAGGCGCGGAGGTATGAACGGATGAACATGGTGGACTTCACCTCGTTGTATCAGTTTGAGTGTTCACTTATTGACGTATCAAATTAGGCGTACCAGTAATCGAAGTAAAGCTCTGAGTGATGTACTCAAGGCTGTTTCAGCACGGGTATGCCCTAAAAATACACACTGGGTTCAGGTAGTGGGATTGATCGCAACCCAGCACTTGGCACCGTTGTAATCGTCACCACCTTCAGAGATGAAGACATGGCCAGCCTCGTCTACGGCATAAGCGCCGGGGCGTTCGTGACTTGCGTCCCGCAAGCAGTTTTTCCATCCATACACGGCATCTTTCCAGATCAGCACTACGCCGCCATGGTGATCTTGGTTGGCTGCACGCCATTGAGTGGCGGTTGTGCGTAATGCCTCGATAAGCTGACTCATGTTTTTCCCTCCGTTAGATCAGCTGTTCCTTCAATCTCGATTTGATCCATGTTGCCGTTCCAGCGCTGCCCCTCGGCATCGATCACGCTGACTCGTTCGGTGGCCAGGTCTAGGGCAATGATCTGGCCTGTGCCGAATGAGGTGAGATCGGTCTGAAACGTCACTGCTCTACCAATCAAAGGATGTTGCTCACTCAGTTCCATGTGGCTGATCTCCAAAGGGAGGCGAGGGCTATGAGTTGCGGCGCCGGTGAATACGATCCAGAGCGGGGAATGAGTCGCGAACTTTTTGTTCATGTTTCAGCGATTCCCCGCGAGCGTCCAAGGCTGCTTTCACTGGGGCAAGGATTCTGGCAGCTTCTTCCGCGCCTTTCTCTTTCACCAACTGCTCATGCCCGCGTGGGTCAATGGCTTCACGTTCTACCCGGGCCTTTTCGAGGGCTTCAAAAGCTGCAGCATCTGCAGCTACTGCGGCGTTGATCTCGGCGTAGTGACTCTGGCGTTTCGCTGGGTCGGGTTGAAACTCTTTAGCGAGTTCGAGATCGGCCAACAGCGAGAGGGAACGGTCAATGCCGTTGAGGGACTTCGCCAGTGGCTCCAGCAGCTTGGCGAATGCTTCGAGGGTCTGTTTGTCGGTCATGCTTCGTGATCCTTCTTCGTCATGGATTTGTTTTGCCAATACTTCAACCGTTCTTCGTCCGCCTCTTTTACGAAACGATCGATCATCTGCTCTGGTGCGCAGATCTGCGCATAGGCCCAGCCTTCGGGTGCTTGGAGCAAATAGGCTGAATAGATCTTGTCGCGGATGGCCATCGCTCGCTGTTTGGTCAGCCCGTGAGCGGTGGCCACGGCGACCAGCTTTTTGCCTTCGACAAGTATTTCAAAGGCTACGTCGAGGCTACGGCTGTGCATCTTGGACTTGCTGCGGATCCGCTCGAAGTCTTCGAGCGGTATCCGTAGATCCTGGTCAATGGTGCGGCCAGTCATTCTGTTGGCTTCCACTGTTCAGCGATTTGTTGTCGGGCTTTTTCCAGCTCTTGGGTGAGATATTCCTTTTCGGCCTCCAGAGTCTTTACCTGCTCGGCCAGGACGGCGTTCTGTTCTTTCAGCACGTCGAGTTCTGTGTCTTCGTCCGTGTTGGCGGCAGGCTTCGCGGTCTTGGCTTTGCCACCGGGTTTGATCCTCAGTGCCTTCGTGGTGCGAAGCTGGGTGCGAACCTCGTTGCGCAAATTGAGGTCGGGATCTTCTTCGGCGCGCTGCACCAGCTCGACGGCTGCGGCTTGGTCAAGCCGTTCAAGTCGGGCCAGGTCATTGACCACGGATATATCGGCAGTGACCCCGTTCTGTACGGCTGTGCGGCTCGCGCCTGGCTGCTCTACCGCAT
>NZ_RCNY01000077.1:0-16849 GCF_004307635.1 Pseudomonas sp. Sample_22 | reverse complement strand
ATCGACCTTGATGATCGTTCCTACGCTCTGCGTGGGAATGCCTCAAGGGACGCTCCGCGTTCCAATGGGACGCAGAGCGTCCCGGGCTGTATTCCCACGCAGAGCGTGGGAACGATCTTTAACCAGCTGGCCAGGCGCTAACGAATTCGGCCAGATCGACCTTCTCCGCCACCCGCGGTTCTTTCTGCGGCGTGCCCAGGTACAGGAAGGCGATCACCTCTTCGCCTTCCGTCAACCCCAAACCTTTGGCCACATGAGGCGAGTAGGCCAGATCACCGGTACGCCACACCGCGCCGATGCCTTGCGCATAGGCCGCCAGCAAGATCCCGTGGGCGGCGCACCCCGCCGCCAGCAATTGCTCGGACTTCGGATACTTGACGTGATCCTGCACGCGAGCGATCACCACAACCACCAAAGGTGCACGCAACGGACCGTTACGAGCCTTGTCGATGGCGGCTTGGGTCACTTCGCCGTCCTGCAGCCTGGCGGCTTCAGCCAGCAACTCGCCCATTTGCTCGCGCGCCGCGCCTTCTACCGTAAGAAACCGCCAAGGCTGCAAGTGGCCGTGATCCGGGGCGCGCATGGCCGCGGCGAACAGCACTTCGCGCTGCTCGGCAGTCGGTGCCGGATCTAGCAATCGTGGAACGGAAACACGGTTGAGCAAAGCGTCGAGAGCCTGCATCGGCCACCTCCAGAAAAAATTGTGCGGCTATTCTAGCGGTAACTACTCTGGCGGTGCGGTTTACATGCCCTGTCCCGCAGGTAGAATGGCGCCCTTCCCTATTTCAGCCCGAGCGGACTTCATGGCGTTGCCGACCTTACGTCTCATTGGTTTCATCATCGGCATCTTCCTGATCACCCTGGCCATCGCCATGGTCGTGCCCATGGCCACGCTGGTGATCTTCGAGCGCACAGGCGACCTGCCGTCGTTTCTCTGGGCCAGCATGATCACCTTCGTCGGGGGGCTCGCCCTGGTCATCCCCGGCCGCCCGGAACATGTACATCTGCGGCCACGGGACATGTACCTGCTGACCGTCAGCAGCTGGCTGGTGGTATGTATCTTCGCCGCGCTGCCGTTTTTACTGACCCAGCACATCAGCTACACCGATTCGTTCTTTGAAAGCATGTCCGGCATCACCGCCACCGGCGCAACGGTGCTCACGGGTCTGGACAACATGTCCCCCGGCATCCTGATGTGGCGTTCATTGCTGCACTGGATCGGCGGCATCGGGTTCATCGGCATGGCGGTCGCGATTCTGCCGTTGCTGCGTATCGGTGGCATGCGGCTGTTCCAGACCGAGTCGTCGGACCGTTCCGAAAAAGTCATGCCCCGTTCGCACATGGTGGCACGGCTGATCGTTGCCGCTTATGTCGGCATCACCATACTCGGCAGCCTGGCATTCTGGTGGGCCGGAATGAGCCCGTTCGATGCGATCAACCACGCGATGTCAGCGATTTCCACCGGTGGTTTCTCGACCTCCGACCAGTCTTTGGCCAAGTGGCCGGAGCCAGCAGTGCATTGGGTGGCGATCGTCATCATGATTCTTGGTGCCCTGCCGTTCACCCTGTATGTAGCGACCTTGCGCGGTAACCGCAAAGCACTGATCAAGGATGAGCAGGTTCGAGGCTTGCTCGGCATGTTGCTGGTGACCTGGCTGGTGCTCGGCACCTGGTACTGGTGGACCACCCAGTTGCATTGGCTGGAGGCATTACGGCATGTGGCGCTGAACGTCACATCGGTGGTGACCACCACCGGTTTCGCATTAGGGGATTACAGCCTGTGGGGCAATTTCTCGCTGATGCTGTTCTTCTATCTGGGGTTCGTCGGCGGCTGCTCCGGCTCGACCGCGGGTGGGATCAAGATCTTCCGCTTCCAGGTGGCCTACATCCTGCTCAAGGCCAACCTTAATCAGCTGATCCACCCGCGTGCGGTGATCAAGCAGAAGTACAACGGTCACCGGCTCGACGAAGAGATCGTGCGTTCGATCCTGACCTTTTCGTTCTTCTTCGCCATTACCATCTGCGTGATCGCGCTGCTGTTGTCGCTGCTCGGCGTCGACTGGATGACCGCCCTCACCGGCGCGGCCGCCACGGTGTCCGGCGTTGGTCCGGGACTGGGCGAGACCATTGGCCCGGCGGGCAACTTCGCCACCCTGCCGGACGCCGCCAAGTGGATTCTCTCGTTCGGCATGCTCCTTGGCCGGCTGGAGATCATTACGGTGTTTGTGTTGTGTATTCCGGCGTTCTGGCGCCATTGACCACGGGTGGCGCGTTCAGCAGCCGCGTCCGGTACTCGCCGGGCGTGGTGTCGAACCAGCGGCGGAAAGCGCGGAAGAAGTTGCTCGGGTCGGCGAACCCCAGCAAGTAAGCGATCTCCAGCAAGGTCATGGTGGGTTGCGCCAGGTATTGCTCCGCCAGTTCGCGCCGGGTGTCGTCGAGCAACGTCTGGAAACTCGTGCCCTCTTCCTGCAAGCGTCGCTGCAAGGTGCGTTGCGACAGATGCAGCGTCTGTGCCACGGCATCACGCTTGGGCTCACCCTGGGGCAGCAAACGGCACAGCACCTGCCGTGCCTTGTGAGTGACACGACTCTCGGAAAACCGCGCCAGGTACTCACCGGCAAACCGGTCATGCAGCAGCGCCATGGCTTCGTTGGCCGTCGGTAGGGGCGCTTCCATGTCTGCACGTTCGAAAATCAGCGCATCGTATTGTGCGTTGAACACCAATGGTGCATGGAAGACTTGTTTGTAGGGTTCAACATCGACGGGGAGATCGCCCTGCAGCAACACCTTGCGCGGTTGCAACGTGCGCCCGGTCAGCCAGCCGCACAGTGCCAGGGCACACGCCAGCGAGGCTTCGGCACTCTGGCGGGTCGGCGGCAGATGATCGCCGTGCACTGTCAAAATCAGCGCATATCCCTCCTCCAGCAGCCGGAAACTCAAGTCAGCGCTTTCGGCGATGATCCGCTGGTAACGCACCAGTCGCCGGAAACCATCGGCCAGGGTCTGGCTGGACATCAAGGCGTAACCGGTCACATGGAACTGCGCCGGTCGCACCACTTTGCCCATGTTCAGGCCAATCGCCGGGTTGCCGGACAGCTCAACCGCGCGTTGCCAGAGTCGTGTCATGGAGTCTTGCGGGAAGCGTGCATCCGGATCATCCAGAGCCGCATAGTCGAGCCCCAGCTGTTTGAACAATACCCGGCAATCCAGGCCGTCCATTTCCAGTGCTTTGACAATCCCCATCGCCCAGCTTGCAGAAGTCGTTCTTTCGCTCATGTCCGTGTCTTACATGATGAGCCGCATGCTACGGCCAATTTCCGAAGGATACTAAAGTGGCGCCCATTGTCACTGGCTGATGCCAATGATCACTCTAGACTCAAATAAGCTACCCGCAGAACAACTTGCAGCCAGAACAATAACCACAGAGATTGCAGTCGTGGAAAACATCAAGCGTTTCAACAGCTTTGCTGAGTTCTATCCGTATTACCTCAGCGAGCACAGCAACAGTACCTGTCGACGATTGCACTTTATCGGTACGACACTGGTCATTTTCATTCTGGCGCTGACCATCGGCCGAGGCGCCTGGATGTTGTTGTGGGCCTTGCCGCTGGCGGGATACTCCTTTGCATGGGTTGGGCATTTCTTCTTCGAGAAGAATCGTCCTGCAACCTTTCAGCACCCCTTCTACAGCCTGCTCGGTGATTTCGTCATGTATCGCGACATGATTCTGGGACGCGTACCGTTCTAGGTCACCCGAGGATTGCCAATGAACGTCAACGCTCGCTTCACCCACATGAAAGACGGTACGCAGGAAGACTGGGCGATCATCGCCGCGGACTTCAGCGCCTACGCCCGCCAATTGCCGTCCCGTATCGCGGCGCACCTGAAGTTGCTCGAAGGTGATTTTGGCGGTTTTCCGGTAGATCGCCTGACCCACTCCCTGCAAACCGCTACCCGCGCCTGGCGTGATGGCCGCGATGAAGAATATGTGGTCTGCGCCCTGCTCCACGACATCGGTGACACCCTGGGTTCCTACAACCACCCGGATATAGCGGCGGCGATCCTCAAGCCATTTGTCAGCGCCGAGAATCTGTGGATGGTGGAGAAGCACGGGATTTTCCAGGGCTATTACTTCTTCCATCACCTGGGCATGGACCGGCATTTGCGTGAGCAATACAAAGAGCATCCGCAATATCAGGCGACCATCGAGTTTTGTGCCAAGTACGATGCGGCGGCGTTCGATCCGGCTTACGACACTTTGCCGTTGAGCTTTTTCGAGCCGATGATGGAGCGGCTGTTTGCGCAGCCGAAGAACTCGATCTACAAGGCGGCGATGCAAGAGCATTCGCCAGCCTGATCGATCCAGCGGGGCAGCTTTGCGGCCCATCGCGGGCAAGCCCGCTCCCACAGGGTTCTGTATCGACCACAAACTCTGTATTCAACATCAATCACTGCGAGCTTGCTGGCGATGGCAACCTCATGCCAGCTCCGCCACCTTCGCAGCCTTCAACTGCGCCTCCCGCGCCTGGGCATCGGCCAGGCGATACAACTCGATCGTGCCGTCCCAATGCTCGATCAACGCCGTGCACGACTCCACCCAATCGCCGCAATTGAGGTAATCCACCTCGCCGACCTTGCGGATCTCGGCATGGTGAATGTGCCCGCACACCACGCCATGCAGCTCACGCTTGACGCATTCATGGGCGATGGCTTCCTCGAAGTCGCTGATGAAACTGACGGCGGTTTTCACTTTGTGCTTGAGATACGCCGACAGCGACCAATAGCCGTAGCCATAACGCGCGCGCCAGTGGTTGAGCCAGCGGTTGAGGGTCAGGGTGAATTCGTAGGCCGAGTCACCAAGAAAGGCCAGCCAGCGGTGGTAGCGGGTAATCACGTCGAACTGGTCGCCGTGGATCACCAGCAGATGACGGCCATCCGCCGTCACATGCACCGCTTCGTCCACTAATTGAATGTTGCCCAGGATCAACTTCGAGTAGCGACGCAGGAATTCATCGTGGTTGCCGGTGATGTAGATCACCTCGGTACCGCGCTTGCTCATGGTCAGCAGGCGTCGGATCACATTGGTGTGCGCCTGGGGCCAATACATGCCGCCACGCAGTTTCCAGCCGTCGATGATGTCGCCCACCAGGTAAATCCTGTCCGCGTGATAGCCCTTGAGAAACTGTGACAAGTGCTCGGCTTGGCAATCGCGCGTGCCCAGATGCACGTCGGAAATCCACAAGGTCCGCACACGTTGCTTACGGCTGGGTTTGGCGAGCTCGGCGCTGGTCATGGGCAACCCTCAGGACAAGTTTTGGCAAGCTTGCGCCGTTCGGGTTAATGGCCCATGACAACCGCAAGTCAGTCTTGTGACAGCGCGCCAGAGCCACGCCGGTGTAGACTGGCGCCCAGAACCGGGAGACCCGCGATGAGACCGATCCTCACCCTGCGCCAATACACCGAAGACCTGATCGTCCACAGCCACGAACACGCGCAACTGGTGTTCGGGTTGTCGGGCGCACTGGATTTCGAAGTCGACGGGCGCGGTAGCCAGGTGGTCCAGCAAAGCTTCGTGGTCATCCCGTCCGGGTTTCATCACGCCTGCGGTAGTCCCAATGGCAGCCGTTGCCTGGTACTGGACGTGCCCGACGATCAATGGATTGGCCAGTCCCTGGGCGAGCATGCCGACGCCAGTCGTCGCTTGCTCGACAACGCCGGCCGCTTATCGCTGGATGCCGGGCAAAGCCAGTTGGTCAGTTGGTTGGCCAACAGTCAGGTGAATGATCCGCTGATCGCG
This sequence comes from Pseudomonas sp. Sample_22, assembly GCF_004307635.1. Classification (NCBI taxonomy): domain Bacteria; kingdom Pseudomonadati; phylum Pseudomonadota; class Gammaproteobacteria; order Pseudomonadales; family Pseudomonadaceae; genus Pseudomonas; species Pseudomonas sp. Sample_22. Next base: position 11,052 of record NZ_RCNY01000077.1, on the reverse strand, counting down.
CAACAAGGCGCGGTGTTGCTGTTGGCCAGTCTCAACAACGCCAGGCCGGACACTGTCGGCGGTCGACGCCTGCCGTACGCTGCGCTGAATGCCCACATTGACCAGTACGCCGCCTACCCGCTGCAAGTCGCCGACCTGGCGCGCGTGGCCGGCCTGTCCAGCGCCCGCTTGCATGCGCGGTTCGTCGCCGAATGCGGTCAGACACCGATGGACTACATTCGCAGCCGACGCCTGCACAAGGCCGTCGCGTTGCTGCGCAGCTCGGCCCTGCCCATCGGTGAGATTGCCAGTCGCGTCGGCTACAGCTCCCAGAGTGCCTTTGCTGCTGCGGTGTTGCGCGAGTTCGGCTCCTCGCCAGGCAAGCTGCGGCGCGAGGCTGGCGACAAATAACGCGAGTCTGGCGACAGACACCGCAGCAGCGGACGCGGTTAAATGACCCGGTCCCTACGTTTACCAAGGATTGTCATGACTCCCCGTACCGCCCTTGGCGCCCTGCACATTGGCGCTCTGATGTTCGGCCTGACCGGCGTGTTCGGCAAACTCGCCGCCGCGTCACCGGCCGTCATCGTCTTCGGCCGCGCTGCGTTCGCGGTATTGGCGCTGGCATTCTTCGCCCGATTTGCCAGCAATACCCGTTGGCAACGACTCGAGGCCATGGACTTGCGCCGACTGTTGCTCAGCGGCCTGTTATTGACCGGGCACTGGGTGAGTTTCTTCATTTCGGTGAAAGTCGCTGGCGTGGCCATCGCGACCCTGGGCTTTGCCAGTTTCCCGGCCTTCACCGTGATCCTCGAAGGGCTGATTTTCCGCGAGCGGATCCGCGCCAATGAAATTGTGCTGGTGGCGTTGGTCAGCGTCGGGTTGGTGCTGGTCACGCCTGAATTCGATCTGGCCAGCGGTGCCACCACGGGCCTGTTGTGGTCGGTGCTTTCCGGATTACTGTTCTCCCTCTTGTCGCTGACCAATCGCGCCAGCTCGGCACGCATCCCGCCGGTGCAGGCAGCGTTGTGTCAGAACGTGGTGGTCGGCTTGTGCCTGCTGCCAGTGGCAGCACCGCATTTAAGCGAAGTGCGCGCCATCGATTGGTTGTGGATCGGCCTGCTCGGGGTGTTCTGCACCGGTGTCGCCCACAGCCTGTTTGTCGCCAGCCTGGCGGTGATCAAGGCGCGGACCGCTGCGGTGGTCTTTGCCCTGGAGCCGGTTTACGGCATCACCATGGCCTGGCTGTTGTTCAATGAAAACCCGACCCTGCGCATGCTGCTCGGCGGTGCGCTGATCATTGTCGCCATCGTGGTGTCCAGCAGGCTCTCCGGCGGTTCAAGCAGCAAAGCCGTCGCGGCAGAAGCCGCGTCTCACTGAGTGCGGTCGTTATGCCCCAGGTCGCGGCCCGGATCAATCCGGTCGCGGACCCGCTGCTTGAGAACCTTGGCCTCGGGGAAACCACCGTCAGTCTTGCGCTCCCAGATCTGTACATCGTCGCAAAAGACATGAAACACCCCGCCCGTTCCAGGCACCAGGGACACTTTGCCCAGGTCATCGCCAAAAGTACTGAGCAGTTCCTGTGCCAGCCAGGCGGCTCGCAACAACCACTGGCATTGAGTGCAGTAGGTGATGATGATTTCGGGTTTGCTAACGGTCATGACAGGCAGATCTCTCAACCAGAGGGCGTCGTCATCATAAGCACCTTCACTGCTTGCTGAAAGATCAACGAATACCGGCCAATAGAGTGCGGGCCGTCCGTTTCAGCGGCTCCTCGGCGTCTCTGAGTAATTCGTTGAGCAATGCGATGGCACTGTCCAGATCGCCGTCATCGATACAGGTCTGGGCCTGCTCCAGTTTTCCGGCATTGCTGGGTTCGACCGGTTCGAGGTTGATCGGCTCAAGCTCCAGCGAAGGGCTTGGCTCGCGGAACTCGTCGAGAAAGCTGTCGTCAAGGGACCGGGAGGCGGATTCGATTTCCCATTCGATTTCGGGTTCCGGCAAATCCAGTTCGCTTGCCGAAAGCGCGTTCGGCGTATCCGTGTCCACGAGCTCGAGCAAGTCCCAATTTGTATCTATCACCAGGTCATCCGCTTTCAACTGAGACTCATCACCGGGCGCCGTCGCCAAGGGCGTAACAACAGCCGTCATTACCGGAACCGCTGCAATGGGGTTCAATTTCGGATGGCGAGCACGGATATCCATGAGTTTCTGTTCGTCGAACCCGGCGTTTCGCAGTTTGGCGTCCAGCGCATCGTAGGCAGACGCATCGCCCTGTTTGCCGAGCACTTCCAGCAATTGCACGGCAAGATCTGTACGCTCCGGCTCCTTGTCCATGGCCTCTCGCAACAAGCCGACAGCCTCGGTAAATCGACCATAGGCCAGATAAACCGCAACCTCTTCGAATACATCGCTGACAGGCAGTTCATCACTGTTTGCTGAGACCGCTGCAACCGCAGATGTCGTGATCAGCGGTTCTTCGAGCCGACCCGGTACCGCCTGCTGCGGTGGTGAAGTAGCGGGTTGGGCAGACATCGACTGCTGTCTTCGTCGCACAAACCAAGCCAACAACAGTAACCCTGCCAGCGTGAGCAAACCGCCAATCAACAGCCAATTGGTTGTCGGTTGTTCAGCGACGATCGGCGCTGGCGCTACCACAGCGGGCGTCACTGGCTCCGCAGTTGCGCTTTGAGCCTCCGCCAATCGGGTCTGAAGCTCGATCACCTGTTTTTTCTCGCCGGCAATCTGCTCCACCTGTGCTTGCAGCTTTGCATTGAGTTCTTCGATGGTGGCTTGCAACTGCTGGACTTGCAGTACGCTGGCGGCCAGTTGCTCGGCAAGTGGGTCGGTGACCGGGACGGTGGCCGGTTTGGGCTTCGGCTCCTGGCGTGCGGGTACGGCCGGGGTAGCGGGCTGGACACTCGGAAACGCGGAAGAGCCGCGATCGGTCTGCGGTTCATCATCGACCGGGACGATTCCCGGCGTGCCCGGAGGATCGATCAGCACGGTGTACTCGCGCAGCAAACGACCATTGGGCTGATTGAGCTGCACAAGAAAATTCAGGAAGGGTTCATTGACCGGTTTGCTGGAGGTCACCCGGATTACATTGCGCTTGCCGCGCAGGATCGGCGTGAACTTCAAATCGTTGAGGAAGAACACCCGATCGACGCCAGCGCGGCTGTACTCGTCGGCCGTTGCCAGGCTGACGGACAGATCGTCCTCTTCCAGCCCCGCAGCATCAACCAAGGCGATATCGGCGCGTAACGGCTGATTCAGTGCCGAATGCAAGGTGATATCGCCCAGGCCCAGCGCCGGCGCCAATGCCGACCAAGTGACAGCAGCACCGCCCAGCAACCACCTGGCGCAATACCGTACAACGACTCGCCGACTCTCAAGCATGAGCATCCCTTAACTGACTAAAACCAATCTGCACGCGTTCGCACATCCGGTACGAACACGATATTGCACAGTAGTTCTTATAGTCGGCTCAACGCGCTATCTCAAAAACCTGGCGAATGGTTATGCCTCAAGACTTTTCAAGGTTGGCCAGGATGTGCCCGTGAACCCGCATGCAAACCCCTAAATCCGCCTCATCGACGCCTTCGAACAGCTCATGACGCAGTTGAGTGGCAATGGTTTCGATTTGATCGATCAGAGGACGCGCCGGGGCGCAAAGGACGATTTTTTTCGCCCGACGGTCTTCCAGCACCGATTGACGCTGAACCAGCCCTTGGCTCTCCAGGCTATCGAGCAAGCGTGCCAGGGTAGGTCCTTCTACGCCCACACTCTGTGCCAGTTCACGCTGGGTCGGAGCCTGTTCGAAGCGAGCCAGGTGCAAAAGCACCAGCCAGCGCGCCTGAGACAAGCCCAGACCGGCCAGGCGGCGGTCCAGTTCGGCACGCCAGCCGCGAGACATCTGGGCCAGTTGCATGCCAAAGCGGTGTTGATCGGTTAACGACATAAAACACTCATGATTAGACTGAAATAGAGAAAAACTAATTATTAGTCAGCTAAGCATGAGCCTTGGCTGGAGGCAAGGCTTGTTCTGTACTGAATCGTTACATCAGTAAACCAATGTCTCAAATCTCAAATTCCGACTGCAACGCGGCACGAACGCAATACAACACTCCTTCGGGTACTCGGCCTGCGAACAATTCAGAAATCTGCGACACGGGTGGCAACTCACCTTCACCGTCGAGGAAAGCGTCCTGAACTTCGCCCATCAAGTCTTCGGGAAGATCCAGCGCCTGTTCCAGCGACAACTGCTGTTTGCCAATCGCCTCGGCGAGCATGGTGTAGACGTTCTTTTCCGAGCACTGCAGTTGCCCCGCGATCTGCACGGGGGTCATGCCCGCGCGGGCCAACGTGATCAGCTCATGGCGTACATCGGCCACCACCTTCGGCGCCTCGGCCTGGCCGCCGAGCACTTCGAGGAAGGCCTCGCCGTAACGTTCCAGCTTGCGCGCACCGACGCCGCTGACCGTGGCCATCTGCGCCAGCGAGGTTGGCTGGCTGCGCAGCATTTCCAGCAAGGTCGAGTCGGGGAAGATAACGTACGGCGGCACGCCATGTTCCTCGGCGAGTTTACGCCGCAGGGCACGCAAGGCTTCCCACTGCTCGCGCTCTTCGCCGCGCACCAATTGGCTCGCCTGGCTCTTGCTGCTTTTGACGGTGGTCTGCGCCTTCAGGTCGCGGCGCAGTTCCAGGGTCACTTCACCTTTGAGCAACGGCCGGCAGGTGTCGCTCAGGCGCAGTCCGCCGTAGCCTTCGTGGTCGACATCGGCCAGACCTCGAGCCACCAACTGACGGAACAGCGAGCGCCACTCGCCTTCGGCCCGCGCCTTGCCGACACCGAACACCGACAGGTGCTGGTGGCCGAAGCTGCGGACCTTTTCGTTGTCCTTGCCGAGCAGGACATCCACCAGATGCCCGACGCCATACCGCTGGCCGGTGCGGTAGATCGCCGAGAGCGCCTGACGCGCCGGCTCGGTGGCATCCCAGGTCTGCACGCCGTCGACGCAGTTGTCGCAATGGCCGCATGGCTCGGGCATGTCTTCATCGAAGTAGGCCAGCAAGGTCTGCCGGCGGCAGCGGGTTTCTTCGCACAGCGACAGCATGGCATCGAGCTTGTGCTGCTCCAGACGCTTGTGGCGTTCGTCGCCTTCGGAGTTCTGCAGCATCTGCTTGAGCATCACTACGTCTTGCAAGCCGTAGGCCATCCAGGCATCGGCCGGCAAGCCGTCACGGCCGCCGCGGCCGGTTTCCTGATAGTAGGCTTCAAGGGATTTCGGCAAGTCCAGGTGCGCGACGAACCGCACGTTGGGCTTGTCGATGCCCATGCCGAACGCCACGGTGGCGACCATGATCAGGCCTTCCTCGTTGAGGAAGCGTTTCTGGTGATAGGCGCGCAGATCGTTGGGCAGGCCGGCGTGGTAAGGCAGCGCAGGAAAACCCTGTTCGCTGAGGAACGCGGCCACTTCTTCGACTTTTTTCCGTGACAGGCAGTAAACGATGCCTGCATCGCTGCGTCGCTCGGCGAGGAACGCCAGCAACTGCTTGCGCGGCTGTTCCTTGGGCACGATGCGATAAAAAATGTTCGGGCGGTCGAAACTCGACAGAAAGCGTTCGGCATTTTGCAAGTGCAGGCGGGTGACGATTTCTTCCCGGGTGCGCTTGTCGGCGGTGGCAGTCAGGGCGATGCGCGGCACGTCGGGGAACATTTCCGCCAACTGCCCCAGTTGCAGGTATTCCGGACGGAAATCATGCCCCCATTGCGACACGCAATGCGCTTCGTCAATGGCGAACAGGGCGATGTTCAGCCCCTGCAGGAAGTTCAGCATGCGCGGTTGAACCAGCCGCTCCGGGGCGAGGTAAAGCATTTTCACTTCACCGCGCTTGATCCGTGCCGCCAGGTCGCGCTGTTGTTCGGCGCTGAGGGTGGAGTTGAGCGCTGCGGCGGCCACACCGAGCTCTTCGAGGGTCGCCACTTGATCGTCCATCAACGCAATCAGCGGCGACACCACCACCGCCAGGCCTTCGCGCAGCAGCGCCGGAACCTGAAAGCACAAGGATTTACCGCCACCGGTAGGCATCAGCACCAGGGCATCACCGCCACTGGCTACGCGCTCAATGATTGCACCCTGACGGCCACGGAAACTGTCGTAACCGAAGATGTCCTTGAGGACGCGTTGAGCCTGATCGAGCATAGAAACTCCAAAAATCACCGAAACATCCCTGCAAGGCTGGTTCAGAACCCGCGACGCTGCACAGACAAATCGTAAGTGCGCGTTGCATGACGCTTCACATTTCAGCCGTGAAGCCAGCAGGGCATCACAAAACGCGCGAGTATACCCGAGCACCGTCCGGCAAAGGGCACCGCTGGGGAAGGTGGTGCAAATATGCTGCGCGGCTGGCTCAAGCGCGCAAGAAGGCCTAGAATTCCCGCATCGAACATTCCCCAAGGTAGTCCTTTAATGTCCTTCGCTGAGCAACTAACCCGCCTGCAAGTCTTCCTCGACGCCGATGAACTGCATGACGAGGCGCTGGACTACGTGGCCGCCCACGGCTACCTCACCGCGCTGTCGATCTGTTCCGAAGTCGTTCCCGATCGTGAATGGATCGATGCACTTTTTGCCGAAGAGCCGCATTACAGCAGCGAAGCTCAACGCGAAGAGATCGAAGCCACCCTGATCGGCCTCAAGGCCCACATCGCTCGCCAATTGGCCTCCGACGAAGAATTCGAGTTGCCGTGCGACCTGGACCTGGGCGAAGACCCTGACGATTCCGAACTGCGCGGCTGGTGCATCGGTTTCATGGAAGGCGTGTTCCTTCGCGAAGAAGCCTGGTTTGAAACCGCCGAAGACGAAGTCAGCGAAATGCTGCTGCCGATCATGGTCGGTTCGGGCCTGTTCGACGAGCAACCGGAGTTCTCCGACATTGCCGCCGATGCCAACCTGATGGACGACATGATCGTGCAAATCCCGGAGGCCCTGACTGCGCTGTACCTGCTGTGCAACGCACCAGACGAAAAACCGGCGATCCTCAAGCCACGTCACCACTAAGGTTCTGCCTATGGACAACCCCATAGGCAACCGCTCCCTGATGTTGCGCTACGTGCTGCTGGCTATCGGCTGGCTGAGCGTAGCGTTGGGGGTGATCGGGATTTTCCTGCCGGTGTTGCCCACCACCCCTTTCCTGCTGCTGGCGGCTGCCTGTTTCGCCCGCAGCTCGCCGCGCTTCTATCAATGGCTGGTCGATCATCCGCGGCTTGGACCGTGGATTCGTGACTACCTCGAAGGTAATGGCATTCCGCTCAAGGGTAAGGTCTACGCCATTGGGTTGATGTGGGTGAGCATTCTGTTTTCCTGCTATCTGGTGCCGATGCCTTGGGCGCGGGGGTTCATGCTGACCAGTGCGGTGCTGGTGACGATTTATATTGTTCGGCAGAAGACTTTGCGCAAGTTTTGAGTTTTTGGGGTGGTGTGGTGGTGTACATATCCATTGCTGCGGTAACGGCCGCTTATGGTTCCGCCCTTACGGCGGGTCACTTTCGAGAAGCGCGAAAGTAACCAAAGCGCTCTTGCCCCTTTCGTTCGGTGCCTCGCTGTGGCTCGGCATACCCTCGCTCCGGTCCTGCTCCGTGGGCCCGCCGCCATCGGCCATCCATGGCCGGGGGCGGCTAACCCGGCATCCATGCCGGGTTGCCCACTGCGCAGAACCTCCGCTCGGCCTCTCGAGGGGGCAAGAAAATCAAAAGCCAAATCAAGAGCGAGGCGGCCTACCGGCCGGCCAGACTGGTTGGGAGCGTGCCTTTGCTGTGGGAGCCAGCCTGCTGGCGATGGTCGTTAACGATAAAGTGCACTGTCTGGATGAACGCGGCGTCTGGGCATTTTTCGCCAGCAGGGCTGGCTCCCACCAGGGGCTGAGGTACATCCAGAGAAGATCGGTTGGCTGGCGGGCCGCCATCGCTGGCAAGCCAGCTCCCACAGGGATCGAGTACATCTATTAGAAATTGGTCGGCTGGCAAGCCGCCCTCGCCAGCAGGCTGGCTCCCCAACGAAACCATCCCCCGACGACCAACCCCACCTTTCAATAAACACCACCTAGACTTCATCAATCTGCATCCGAGCAGCCCGACATGCCCCGCGGTCCGCGTAGTCCAGGATGGCCAACGCCCCGACTTCGGTTCGGCGGATGGCTGTTGCTGGGTGCTTTGCTGCTGGCCGGGCTGAGCAGCGTCCAGGCTGACTGGGATTTTGCACAGGTCCTGCAGAATGCCGAAAAACGCTACGGCGCCCTCGGCCCGGCCCGTGGGCGAATCGAGGCCTGGAGTCAAATGCTGCAGGGCGAACGCGACGCACCAGAGCGCGAGCAGTTGAACGCGGTCAATCGCTTTTTCAATCAACAACTGAATTTTCAGGACGACACACGCATCTGGCGGCAGACCGATTACTGGGCCACTCCCGTCGAAGCCCTGATCAAGGGCGCCGCCGATTGCGAAGACTACGCGCTGGCGAAGTATTTCAGCCTGCGCCAGCTCGGTATTCCCAGCGAAAAACTGCGCATCACTTACGTCAAGGCTTTGACCCAGAACCAGGCACACATGGTGCTGACGTTCTACAGCAGCCCCGCCGCGGACCCACTTGTGCTGGACAACTTGATCGGCGACATACGCCCCGCCTCGCAACGCAAAGACCTGCTTCCGGTATATGCATTCAATGCCGAGGGCCTTTATCTGCCGGGCAAAAACGGCGGCCAACGCAGCAGCGATTCGAAAAAACTGTCGCGCTGGCAAGACGTTCTGCAAAAGATGCAAACCGAAGGGTTCACCGTGGGCGAAGGCTAGCCGCCACAGCAAGGAGCGTTTCATGAAACTGCGCAATCAACTGTTCCTCGCTATCTGCCTGTTCTTGCTGGTGGCGTTCAGCGGCAGTTTTTTTGTCGGCCTGGAAAGCTCCCGCAAACAGACCCTCGGACAATTGCGCGCCCACGCCCAGGATGCCGCCACTGCCTTGGGGTTGTCACTGACCGCTCAAGTCGATGACCCGGCGATGATGGAGTTGATGGTCAGTTCGATTTTCGACAGTGGCTATTTCAGCAGCATCCGCATCATCAGCATCGATAACCAGCAAGTGTTGATAGAGCGCAGCGCTGAGGCGCAGGTCAAGGGTGTGCCTGGCTGGTTCGTCAGCCTGGTCAATCTGCGTCATGAAGGCGGCGATGCGCTGATCATGCGCGGCTGGCAGCAAGTGGCGCGGGTCGAAGTGCTGAGCAACCCGCAGTTCGCCCTGGCCAAACTCTGGGACAGCGCCCTGGGCAGCCTGATCTGGTTGCTGGTGTGCGGACTGCTCAGTGCCGTACTCGGTGGCTGGCTGTTGCGCCGGCAACTTCGTCCCCTCGACAACATGGTCCGGCAGGCCGAAGCCATCAGTAAACGCGAGTTCTTGAGCCTGCCGAAGCTGCCACGCACGCCGGAACTCAAACGCGTGGTGCTGGCGATGAACCAGATGGTCGAGAAGCTCAAGGCGTTATTCGGCGAAGAGGCCGCGCGCAGTGAAAAGCTGCGCCGCGAGTCTTATCAGGACAGCCAGACCGGGCTGGCCAATCGGCGTTTGCTGGACGAGCAATTGGCTGACCATTTGTTAGTCTGCGAACAAAGCTGTGAGGGGCATTTGTTGATGTTGCGGCTCAACGATCTCAATGGCCTCAACCAACGCCTGGGTGGTCAGCGCACCGATGCCTTGATCGGCGCGGTCGGAGAACTGCTCAAACGCCTGACCCGCCTGCCGCAGCGACGCACCTGGCTGGCTGCACGCAATCGCGGCGGCGAGTTCAGCCTGCTGTCGCCGGGCCTGGGAACCGAGGATGCCACGCGCCTGGCCGCCGAGATCAGTGCCACCCTGGAAAACCTGCGCCTGACCGGTGCCAGCGATTGCATGCCTGTCGCCCATTTGGGCATCGTAGCTTACCGCCCCGGCGAAGCCGCCACCGATGTGCTGTTACGTCTCGATCAGGCGCTGACTGAGGCACGCCAACATCCCGAGCGACCCTGGGCGCTTGCCAATCGCAGCGAAATCACCCTGAAACAATCCCCTCCCGACTGGCGCAGCTGGATCGATGACGCCCTGAACCAGGGTAAATTGCAGCTGTACTTTCAACCGGTGGTGCAATGCGCGGACACCAGTGAGGTGCTGCATCACAAAGTCCTCGCCCGCCTGCTCGACCCGCACGGCCAGGCGATCGCTGCCGGACAGTTTTTGCCATGGATCGAGCGTTTCGGCTGGTCGGCAAGGTTCGACCTGGCGATGCTCGAAGCGACCTTCGACTACCTTGCCATCAATCGCTGGCCGCTCGCGTTGAGTTTGTCCGGCGCCACTTTGCGCGATCAGACTCAACTGGATCTGATCTTCGACATGCTCGAATCCCTCCCGGAACTGGCTCCGCTGCTGACCCTGGAAATCGACGAACGCCAACTGCCGCCTCCCGACGAACTTCAACGACTGAGTCATAGCCTGCTCGATACGGGCTACCGCATTGGCCTGCAACATTTCGGTGGCAGCTTCAGCCAGATTGGCAACTTGACCCAACTGGGCCTGGCCTACCTGAAAATCGACGGCGCCTATATCCGACACATTGATGAGCAGCGCGATAAACGGCTGTTTATCGAAGCGATCTACCGGGCGACCAACAGCATTGACCTGCCATTGATTGCGGAGATGGTCGAGACCCAGGGAGAGCTGGATGCGATCAGGGAGTTGGGGGTGTTCGGGGTGATGGGCAGGCTGATCGGGCCGCCGGAACCGATGTGAGTGTTACCCGTAGACCGAGCAATCGTTCATCGCGGGCAAGCCACGCTCCCACAAGGATTCGCGTCGTGCACACGTGTCGTGAATACTGGATAACCCTGGGGGCTCGCCCGCGAATGCGATGGTTCATTCAACCATGATGTCGACTGATCAACCGCAATCGCGAGCAGACTTACTCCCACATTTCAGGTCACACCGTATCCACCTTCAACGAATGATCATTGAGCATCCCGTTGATGATCGTCGCCGTATCCGCCCCCGCTATCAC
>NZ_RCNY01000011.1:0-16899 GCF_004307635.1 Pseudomonas sp. Sample_22 | reverse complement strand
TTGCCGATGTTGCGACTGCTGCGCAGCCGAGCGGGAGCAAGCTCCCTCGCCACAGTAATCATGTCAGGCTGAATCACTCATCATCGCCAGCATTCAGCTTCCAGTAACCAACAGCTTTGACGAACTGCTCATCCAGCCCATGCTCGTCCAGTAGCACGCGACGAATCTGCCGCGATACTTTGCTCTCAGTCGCAACCCACGCATACAGGCTGCCGGCCGGCACCTTGATCTGCCGCACGGTGCTCAGCAAATGGTCCTTGCCGCCCTCGCGCAAGACCCAGATCACATTGACCTCGGCAGCGCTTTGCAGCACTTGCTGTTCCTTGCCGTTTTCCACTTCCACAATCACCAGCGCACGGCGGTTGGCTGCCAGGCTTTCCAGGCGTCGGGCGATGGCGGGCAGGGCGGTTTCATCGCCGATCAGCAGATAGCTGTCGAAGATATCCGGCACGATCATCGAACCCCGTGGCCCGCCGATGTGCAGGAACTGTCCGGGTTTGGCCTGCTCGGCCCAGGTCGAGGCCGGGCCGTCGCCGTGCAGGACAAAATCGATGTCCAGCTCCAGTTTTTCCAGGTCGTAGCGGCGCGGGGTGTAGTCACGCATCTCAGGCATCGGGCCGCCGCTCTTGCCGGCGCCGAGCTCCAGCGTTTCCAGCGCCGCGGCTTGCTCGGCATTTTGCGGGAACAGCAATTTGACGTGGTCGTCGGTGCCGAGGCTGACGAAGCCCGCCAGCTCCGGCCCGCCCAGGGTAATCCGGCGCATGCGTGGGGTCAGGTCAACCACGCGCAAGACTTCCAGGCGACGACGTTTGATTTCATGCATGACACGGTGAATGGCTTGTGTGTTCACTTCAGTCATTCGCTTTCTCCTGGGTTGATGGAACGGCGGGGCCGTCGACGATGGCTTTGGCGGTGTTGTTCAGCAGCGTCGCGACACGCTGGATTTCTTCCGGGCTCCAGCGTCCATGGTGCAACTGCAACGCATGGCGCAGGTTATGCACGGCCTCGTGAATTTCGGCCGGACGATCATGCCCGCGCAACGAACGCTTGCTGACGTCGATGCGCATTCGCACGCCTTCGAGTGCAACGGCTTGCTCAGCCAATGACTGGCGACCGGCCTCTGTGACGCTGTAGCGCTTTTTTCCGCCTTCGACATCACCGGTAATCAGTTCGCTCTCTTCCAGAAAAGTCAGGGTCGGATAAATCACACCGGGGCTCGGGCTGTAGGCGCCGTCGAACATGCCTTCGATCTGGCGGATCAGGTCGTAACCGTGGCACGGCTGCTCGGCGATCAATGCCAGTAACAGCAATTTCAGATCGCCGGGGGCAAATACCCGAGGCCCGCGACCACCGCGTTCGCGGCCGGGGCGTTTTTCGAAGCCGTCGCGACCGTCGCCGTGTTCGCGGTGGGGAGAATGATGGTCTCTCATCTCTAGCGTTCTCTTTGTCGTGTTTAGATACAACTTAAGATATATCTTTTGTGTTTGGCAAAAGCCTCCGACCAACGGTTGGTCATCACGTCAGGCCGAACCGCCACTGAAAATGGCGTTTTCGCGGCGGCGCAAAAGATTGTCGAGACAGGCGAAGAAGTTGAAATTAGTGTTAACTCTCTAAATTAACTTTGCACGCCTTAATACATTGGTTTTGTAATATTGTTCCTACAGAAGTTTCTGTTGCGTTGCAGGTCTGGATTGTCTGTTCATTGGCTCTATGTAGTATTTATCTGACAGTCGAACATTGAATCTATCAATATTCTGAGTTTTTTCTTGCTGTGCTGGCGCCACTTTGGCTACGCCTATTGAGGAACTTGCCTGCTTACTTTCAAGACTTTTTGGTCGATCATCTTTCGGCGTTGAAAGTTGCGCTGGACCTCACTGCTCGTGACTGTCTGGTTTCAGCGCAACTTCCAATACTTAGATCCTATTATTTAAAACGACAGGTACTGAAAGATGTTCAAGAAAATCGCGTTTGCTGCTCCTCTGGCTGTTCTGGCACTGAGTTCCTCGATGGCGTTTGCCGCCACTGAAGCCAAGCATTCCATCAGCATTGTGGCCCATGTTCCATCCGACGATTTCTACGCGGTGCCAGTTGATTCGGACCTGGTCAACAAGGATCAGGACATGAGTTACAACCCGGGCACCGACTCGATGAGAACGGTTGATGGTCACTTCGATGTTCTGCATACCGCAGGCCGGGTCAACGCCCGTCTCGAAAGCGTGCCGAAGCTGATTGCCGGGAACAAGACCATCGACCTCAAGGTCGAGCTCAACGGTAAAACCCTGACGACCACTTCGCAGGAAGTAGTGGGTGAAACCGAGTCCAATGTCCGCTATCGCGCCCCGTTCAAAATCAGTGCAGTTGGCGGCAAGCCTGATGCGGGTGATTACACCGGTGTCGTCATGCTGATAGTTGAACCTTCCGTCTAAGAAACATCCGCGGCAGAACGTGTACTTATTCTAAGTAACGTAACCGGTTGGCAAACTTTCGGTTTGTCGACCGGGCTTTGAACTTCTTGCAAACAGAGTATTTGTTCATGTTCCCGATGACGCCCATCGCGGCAGCGCTTGCGTTGCTGTTGTGCAGCAGCGCATTTGCGGCGCCCACCACTATTGATAATACCCCCCGAAGTTTGCTGGCTCAGGCCAAAGGCTTGCCGGCGGATTTCGAGGAGCATTTTTTCGACGTGCCATTGGCCGTTCGGGTCGAGCTTGATCAACAGCCCCTCGGCGAGGCGATGATCGTGTTGTCGCGCGATGATCGGGTGACCTTGCTCGATTTCACCGATACCAGCGAAAGCCGCTTCGGCGCCATTGAGCGCGAAACCTGGGCTGATGTCCTCAAGCCCGGCGTCGCGCTGGGTGCCTGCACCGGTAAATGCCCGGAGCAGATGCTGGCGGTTCACTACAACCTGGAAAGCTCCTTGCTGTCGATCGTCACCGAAAACGCCGAGCGTGACATTGATGCCAAGCGTTTCTACGACCAGCCCGAAGGCGGCAGCAGCGGCCTGATGGTGCGCAACCAACTTAACCTCAATGGTGGTCAGGATCAGGATCTTGGAGGACGATTCGGCCTCGAGGCCAGTGGCAGCCTTGGTAACTGGAGCCAAGCCTTCAATATGCAACTGGCGCGCCTGGGCGGCCCGGACACCAAGACTTACCATGCGGTGCATGAGCTCTACACCCAGCGCGAACTGCAAGGCAGTTTTTTTCGACTGGGTTACTTCACCCCCAATTCCGAAGGCCTCACGCGTCAGCCGCGCTCGTTCGGTACCAGCCCTGACACCGCCGTGGGCGTGATGTACGGCAGTTCTGACAGTCTGGCGATCGACAGTCCGAGACCCAGTGTTTATCCGATTTATGTCACCGCCAATCGGCAGGCCTCGGTGGAGATATTTCGCGATGGTTTGCTGATCAACACCCAGTCAGTTCCGGCAGGTTTGCAAACCCTCGACACCCGGCCATTGCCCGGCGGTATCTACGAAGTGGAAGTGCGACTGATCGAAGACGGCCAAACCACTTCAACCACCCAGGAACTGATCTACAAACCCAACAACTGGCGTAATCTCGATGAGCGCTGGCGCTACAACCTGTTCGCAGGGCAGGAAAGCAAGCTGCTCAGTAATTGGGATCAACAGAACAACGGCGATGCGACCGCGGGCGCTGCGATCAACTACCTGCTGCACCCAAGAGTGATCCTTGGATTATCGGCACGTCAGGTCCGCAGCACGCTTCAGTACGGCAGTTCCATCGACTGGAGCCTGGCCAACAGCATCAACCTGTACGCCAATCTGTACCAGACCGAAGACCACGGTACTGGCGCTGATCTGCAGGCACTCTACAACTATGGTTCCGGCAGCCTGGTGGTCAGCCACAACCGCAGCTGGCTTGATACCACCAACACCTACGACACGTTGCCCGACGGCACCCGCGTGCGCCAACGTAATGTGTTCACTGGCGAAACCAGCAACTCATCGCTGGCGTTGAACCACCGGATCAGCCGCAAAAGCTCAATCAATGCGCGTGTCTCTCACAGCGAAGGCAATGTCGAAGGCGTCGGTTTGGATCTGGGTTGGACGCAACGCATGACGTTGCTTGGCAGTGATGCCAACTGGCGTCTGTCGCTGTTCGATCGTCCGGGCAGCTACAGCAGCGGCGATGCGCGTAATCGCGGTGTCGATCTGAGCATCAACATGGCACTGGGCGGGCCGGGTCAGCAAGTGTCCGGCAGCATCGGTTCGCGTACGGCGCGAGATGGCAGCCGTGACAACAACGCTTCACTTGGCTACCGAAAAGACCTGCAGGACCATGTGCTGCAAAGCGTCTCGGTGACCGCGCTGACCGACACCTACGGCGTCGGCTTGTCGAGCCTGGCGAACTTTCGCACCGATGCGATCAACGGCGACGGTTTCCTGCAGCGCTCTTCCTACAACGGAAATTTCACCGGCGGCCTGAACCTCGACAGCACGGTGGTCGTTGGTGGTCAGCGTATGGCCCTGACCAGTCAGCATCAGGGGCGCGGTGCCGGGATGATTGTCGACATTGAGTCCGATATCGATGGCATCGCCCTGCGTGCCGATGACCTCAGTGGTGGCAGCGTGGCGCTGCGTCCGGGGCGCAATTTCATTCCGTTGACGGCGTACAAGAACAGCTCGGTGAGCTTCGATTTCGAAGGCAACCATGTGCCGGCAGCGAGCATCGCGCCTTCCCGTACCCGCTATCACCTGAACAAGGGCGGGGTGGACTACCGCAAGATCACCGTGAGCAAAACCCTGACAGTGCTCGGGCGCTTGCTCGATGCACAAGGACAGCCACTCAAGGGGCATCACGTGATCAACCATGCCAGCCGTGGGGTGACCGAAGTCGACGGATTTTTCTCGATGGAAATGAACGCCGGTTCACCGACCCTGGAAGTGCGCTACGCCAATCAACTGTTGTGCCAGTTCCGCCTCGATGCCGATCGTCATCGCAGTGAAAACAACGTGTTGATGATCGGTGATCTGAAGTGCACGCCGGACACGCTGGCCGATGCCAGTTCCTCTGATCAGAAGGCAGGTTGAAGCCATGAAAATCTCTACTGTCGGCCTGGCGCTGGCGATGACGTTGGTGGCTCCATCGGTTGGGGCGGTGAATCAGGAGATCCGGGCACTGTTCACCCCCGATCCCTCGCAGCCGCAAAAAAACGTATTCATTAACAAGACTCCGAACAGCGGCTATTGCGCGACTTACCCGGACCAGTGCAAGGACAACAATATGTTCAGCATTCGTTTGCCGGTTCGCTTCGGACCGAGGGCAAACATCGGGCGTCTGGATCTCATCCCTGTGAAAGTACCGGCCAACTGGCGGCAACTGACGGTGACGAACAGGCAAACACTGGAAACCGAAACGGTCGAGGTGCGCATTACCGGTGTTGGTTCCGAATACGTCCTGAGTCATTCGGCCGCCAGCCTGGTCGGTGTGACAGACATTCTCGAGGGACATCAGAAACTGTGGTACGGCAGCAGCTGGGTATACGCGCCACCTCCTTGCGAGTACAGCGGTGTAGGGGCGTACTCACCCAATACGTATCGATTCTTCTGGAAAACCCCGACAGAGGCGGCCTGCAACAAAAGAACCTACTTTGCTATCCCGCACATGTCCTTCGAAAATCTGGATATTGCCTATGAACTGCGCACGCCCAACCCGCTGGGAATGTCGACCGGGCTCTATACCGGATCGCTGAGCTATCGAGTCGGCCCAGGTGCTGATTTCGACTTGGGAAGCATGCCTGCGGACGACAGTAACCTGACACTGGACTTCGTGCTGGACGTACAGCACACCCTGAAAGTCGATATTCCTCCGGGCGGGGAAAAAGTCCGTTTGACCCCGGCAGGTGGCTGGCAAAGCTGGTTGAACGAAGGTCGAAAGCCTGTTCGGCTGTTCCGCGACCAGACCTTCCTGATCTCGGCGTCGACGCGTTTCAAAATGCACCTGGAATGCGAAATCGCCATAAGACCTTTTGAGTGCATGATCCAGGACCGCAAAAACGGGCGTGCGGTTGAGGTGCAAGTCAGTACCACGTTGCCAAATGGCCTGACCGACCTCGCCGGTCAACCGGTCAAACAGCGTCGGCTACGTGTCGGTGCGGAGAATGCCCAGCAGTTTCAACCGGGCTTCTATGTGGACAGACGTCCAGGCGTGTTGCACTTCGAAATTCCATCCAGTCAGATGGGTTTCATGCTCAGCCCCGGTCAGCCCGGCTATTACGCCGGCAACGTCACGGTGATCTGGGATTCGGATCTTTGATGGGCTGCGAATCGTCAAGTGCCGTCCGTTTGTGTTCAATGCTGATGAGGTTCAAGGGTATGAAACGTCTGTGGTTGCTGTTGGGTTTGTGCGGTTTTTCTTCAGGTCTTCAGGCCGGGCCGCAGATCAACGTCGGTACGGTTTACGACTATCTGGATGGTGACAAGAGCACCTACCTCAAGCGCGTGTTCAACAGCGGTGACAGTACCGCTTTCGTCAAGGTCAATATCCTTGAGATTGTCTACGACGCCGATGGAACGTCCCGTGAAGTGCCGGTCAAGACACAGGCCGATGCCAGTGCCCGCGATGGCTTGATGGCCAGCCCCGCGCGGTTGATCGTGCCGGCCAATGGCATGCAGGGGACACGCTTGCTGCTGATGGGCAACCGGGACACCGAACGATATTTTCGCGTGCGTTTTGTGCCGGTGGTGCCGGAAAAGGAAGACGACTTTGCCGTGTCCAGCGAGGAACGCGAGGAATACAAAAAGAACCTCTCGGCGGGGGTCAACATCATGACCGGGTTCGGCACGGTGTTCTTCGTGCGGCCGAAGGACAGCCGTTTCGACAGTGTGATCGAAGATGGAGCCGAGCGTTACCGTCTGCGTAACAACGGCAATACGGTGGTGGTAGTCGATGAGTTTCGCAACTGCTCGCTCAAGGACGAGACCGAATGCGAGCCGACCACCAAACACCACATCCTCGCGGGCCGGACCTTCGAATTCGAGAAAAAGCCCGGTCGCGAGTACCGCTTCAATCTGGTCGAGGGCAACGCGAAAAAACCGCTGCGCATCGCCAGCAAGCAATGATGAGGTAAACGGTGATGCAAAGGATAACTGACATGATCAAGCCAGCAGCCATTGTCGGGTGCGCAGGTGTCTTGACGCTGATAAGTGTGTGCGCATTCGCGGCACGGGAGGAACACACGTTCGAAGTGTCGGCGGATATTCCAACTCTTGGGTTTTATATAATCCCGGCCGAATCGGACTGGATTCATCGCGAGCAGATTCTGGCCTGGAACATCAATACGTCGACCTTGGGTGGGCTGCGTAAGAATTTCGACGTCAAACACGACACCAGTGCCATCGAAGCGCGGCTCGAAATCGAGCCCTATTTGTCCAATGGACGTGATGATCAGAACATTTACCTGCAGGTCCGTTTCAATGGCCAGGAACTGAGCCACGATCCGCAACCCCGGCAGGTGGTATCAGCGGCACAAGCCACAGCGGGCGGCCGCTTTCCCCTGGAGATACAACCAAAAGTGCCGTCCGGTGGTTATAAACCCGGGACTTACCATGGAAGCGTGCAGCTGATTTTCAATGCAGCCGCCCCTGCCGGTACCTGAAGACTTGCCAGGTGATAAAAGTGATGCCCTGACGCGCCAAAAAAGAGCCTGACGATGTTCGCAACCGTCAGGCTCTTTTGGGTTCGATCAGGGCAACGTGTGCGGGTTATTGAGCTGCTCTTCTCAACGCTTCACGGGTCAGTCGTCTCGACAGTTCTTTTTGTTCATACCCCAGATCAACCAGCAATCGATCGAAGACCGCATCGCTTATCGCTTGATCGGCAAAGACGACAGTGGCCGGTACCGGTAAATCATTCATCAGCACTTTGAGCCGCTCTCTCAGTGCGCTGCGTTCGACGTCTGTCAGGTTCACCGACTCAGCCCATTCGCGCTGTGATTCGCGCAAGGTTGTGAGCTGCTCATATCGAGTCAGATACCGCTGTTTATTGGCCTCGATTCGTACCGGATACTTTTCACGCAGATAGCGCGTCCAGAAGTTGCGTTCCAGCATCTTGTTGACCAGCCCATCACCTTGCTCCAGGGATAGAACCTTATCGTAGGCCTGATCAATCATTGCCTCGCTTACCCCCGCTACCTTTGTGAAGGGGATGCCTCTGGATTGCCAAGGCAGGTTCAACCGTTCTGCCAGGGCCGTCTGGTAGGCCTGGTACACGGCGACCTGGTCCGGATTGTCTGCCCGGCTCGCCATATCGGCCTCGACAATTTCGTTGACCAGCTCCAGGCGTGCCGCACCTTTGGCCAGGGTGACCAGTTGCTGTTCAAGCTGAGCCGGGTCGGTCGAATAGGAGTAGGCCTCCGAGGCCAGCACCTTGATACCCATGGTGTTGAAACGTTGAGCACCAGCGTTGTCATGGTTGTCCGGTTGCTCGACGGCGGTGAACAGCTCCTCGCGCAAGTTGTCATCCAGGTATACGGCGTCAAGCATGCGCCAGACCCGCTGCAGCAATTGGTTACGCGCTTCGCCACCGGCTCGGTAGTCGGCAAAATGTTGAGTGTCTGCAAGAAAGGACATGAAGCGTTCGGCCTGCGGTTCGTCGATCAATGTCGACCAGACATTCTGTCGATCAATACCCCAACCCGGCACCTCGTTCCACAGAGCGGTATTGAAGCTTGAGCGGATAATCGCATCGACTTCGGTGGCCGAGGGCACCACCGGCTTGGGAGAAAGTCCTGCCGAGCGACGAATGTCCTGATAAAGCACCTGATTGAGCTCGGACAGTTTTCCGAGATCAAGATGAGTGCGTGCCACGACCGAGGCATTGGGCGATCCGGGAACGACATCCGGAATTTGCTCAATCGGATTTTCCCGCATATCAAGAAAGAATCCGCGTGGTCTTACTTTGGCCAGGGTGCCTGCGGGCCAATGGGTGATTCCGGTATTTTTCAACACCACGACTTTCAGCCTTGGCATGCGACCAATATCGGGACTGATGCCCAAGGGGTTGTCTTCGAGCCGGAGTACTTCCAGATAGGTCAGATTTCTCAGTTGCTCAACTGCAGGCGCATCCAGCGCGATCCGGTTGTCGCTCAATCGCAGGCGTTCAAGCCCGCGCATGCTGCCGA
This sequence comes from Pseudomonas sp. Sample_22, assembly GCF_004307635.1. Lineage (NCBI taxonomy): Bacteria > Pseudomonadati > Pseudomonadota > Gammaproteobacteria > Pseudomonadales > Pseudomonadaceae > Pseudomonas > Pseudomonas sp. Sample_22. Next base: position 7,752 of record NZ_RCNY01000011.1, on the reverse strand, counting down.
TGCTTTTAGGCAGGATCGTCAGTTCGCAGCCTTTGGCACTAAGTTCGCGAAGGTTGGGGAAGTCTTGCAGTAAACCATTCGATTCGCTGGCAAAACGCGTATTGTCCAGTTTCAGCACCGTGACTTTATCGAGAAAATTTTTCAGCGCAGGGCGTTTCGACCACCAGGTTTCCAGATCCAGCGACTGCAAGGCTGTGGAAAGGTCGAGGGCGTAGCTGTCCGGATCTGTGCGACTGCCGAGGTCGGTGGTTTTGCGTTCGAAGCACTCAATCAGGCGTTCGGCGATGTGCAATCCGCCCTCGTCCCGGAACTCATAAGCGCCAGGTCCCCAACCTTCGGGTTGCTGATACTCCCAACGCTTTACGATCGCGCGCAGTTCATCCAGATCGCCTTCAAGTGTGCCCATGGCCCGCATGGGATCGCCTTTTTCGATCAAGGCATTGGCGAACGTCTCTACTTCGCCTTCACTGAAGTGCGGGTGCAGGTCCCTGATACGCTCATGCAGAGTGACTCCGTCTTTGCTGAGTGCCCCGCCGCGAACGAGGATCATGGTTTCGTGTTGGGCTACGGGGCGAACAGGGGGCTCGGCGAGCACCCGTCGGCGTTCGGACGATGGCGAGGTTTTGGCGATGAGCCATTGTTTGAATGGTGCTGCATCGCCCGGTTTATAACCCAGCGCCCGGCGCTGTTCGGGACCGAGGGCCTGAAGCAGTGACTCATATAAGCTATCGGCTTCATGAAGCCGTTGATTTTCAGCATCGCGCACGGTGTATTTCCCGGCCTCGTCTCGAACCAGGATCCTCAGCAGCGTTGCATCTTGCGCACCGGCGCTGCAACGAAGTTCGCCATTGAGCGTACCCTGGCGGATTTCAATACGCAGGTCGGCGAAAGTGTCGGTGTTGAATCGCAAGGCGCCCAGTACCAGACGTTCGGTGTCGATGTTGGTTAATGAGTCACGGAAAATGCCTTGGGCGGCTCTTGTTGAGCCGATCTCGAACTGAAGTTCCCGTGCCTGGTTTTTCAGGCGCAGGGGGAGCTTGTTTTGCGCAAGCTGTTGGCGCTCCGTCGGGGTCACGCTGTCCATGACTTTCTCCGCGACACGATTTGGCAGATCGGGAAAGTCACGCAGTAGCAGACTGATTTCAGTGGACGGGGCTTCGACGCTGCTGTGCGGCGAGGTACTCAGGCGTTGCAACGTATCCATTAACAGCGGTGGGGGTGGAGCGTTTTCCACATGCATTCTGCGCAAAATGGCTTCATCTGTGCCGCTGATCTGACAAAGCTGTTCCAGCTGCGAATCACTGAAGTCATCGGTGGCATGACCGAGACGACGCATCAATGTCGAACCTTCCCACTGACGCGGGTTCTCGATTTCGCTGACCCAGGCACCATGACCGTTGTGGGTGAGCGTGGGGGCATAGGCGTCGGGCCGCGCCGGATGTTTTATCCGGTGCTGACCCGTGACCGGATCATTTTCGACTTCGAATAGCTGGTCATCCAATGCGAGCATTTTCTTGCCCAGATGCTGATAAATGCCCAACTGATCCGGTTTGGCATGTTCGGGCAAGGCCACTGTCTGGTGATAGGGGGAGAGGTCAGGGTTCCACAATCGCGTCTGACCATTGGCCAACTGCACTGGTTTGAGCCCTTCGAAGAACGGCGAAAGCTTCGCCCGTGCGACATGGCCAAGCGTGGCTCCCGCTGCGAACGCGCCCAGCTGTAAAACGCTTTCGAGCACACCGAGGGTTTGTTCCCCGAATTCTGCCAACCGGCCTTCGGCCAGATCGACAAGGCCCTCGACCACTTGGTCGGTCAGTTGATAGGCGGTATAGGCGAGCATCAGTGTGCCGAGACCGGGTAAGAATGGTGTCGCCACCAGCAATGCAACGTTGAGAATATCTGAAAGGATTTTTTTCAGATTGTCCCACCAGGCCCAACGCGCCATGCGGTCGGCGTACTCGGTGGAAACGGCGATTTCCCGCGCGTCATTGAGAATCTTGTTCAGTTTCTGTCGATAGAAATAGTCCCATACATCGCCGCTGAAGCGGTTTTGGCGATCATCCTGAATGTTCGACAGGCTGAACTGCAGCTTCGGATTATCCACAGGCGTGTCACGCCAACTGGGTAAGCCCGAACCTGGCGGCGCTGGATGCCATTTCACTTTGCTTAGACGGTCATTCAATCCGGCAAAAAAATGTCCCCGTTGCTGATGATCGACAAACTGGCTGAAGAACTGTTGATAGCTTCCGCGACCTGTTGCTTGCGGGTTCGGGGAATCGCGCAACTGGCGTGTCAGTTCAGCCATGAACTCCAGTAACGATGAATATTCCTTGAGGGGGTGCTCAGGGTCATGGGGGACATAGGCAATCACAGGGACAGGATTGGCAGCGGTGAGAACATCTGCTGCGATCAGGACTATACCGGTCAGCGCCACATCCATCATCGACAGGTTGTAATAGCTGACGGGTTGTCCGTTCCATGTCAATTGTGCCTGGTCATTGAGCATCCCTCGCACGGCATCATAGGCAGGCTGCCCGATATCTTTTTTCATCAGGGCAATTCGTAGCGCGACACTCAATGCGCTTTTCTGGCTGAGAATGACTTTGTTGCGCAAAAAATTGCTGGCCACTCTATTTGTCGACAATAAAAACTCTTTCAGGTGTTGTTCGTATCGAGCGCCAATATTCAGTTGGCGACACAACGATTTGAACTGCTCAATGCTCATTTTGTGCTTGAGGTGTTTTACATCGAAGTGTCCCCGGGCATCGGGCCGGGTGATGAAGGAGGAATCTGCGGTGAATATTTCGTTATGCGAAAAGTTATGCAGCGCTGCATCCAGCAAGGACACAGTTCGGCTCTTGGTGCCAGCGACAAAGTCATGCACCCACCACGAACTTCTCGCCGGCGCATACAAACGTAACCAGGTATTTTCGACGTCTTCGTCTATGTCGAAACGTTCTTTCAACGCCTGTTGCAGTATGGGTTTGGCGAAGGCGTAGACGTCCTGAAGGCTGCTCAGCGCCTTATCGACGTCGTTTTGTGCGTGCCAATGGCGTTCGATTTCATTCTTCAGGCTATCGTGCGCAGCGGCAGAAGCATTTCTATTCCAGTCTGGAATTGCCAAGGCGACGTTTTTCAACTCTTGGATACGTGCCGCTGAAGCGTTCAATAGCCAGGGGGGGACGGCCTTTTTAACTAACTCGTAATGAATGCTTTTATCGGGAAATGCCAGTGGGGACTGATCTGATCGTTGACTTGTCAGGTTTCGATTGAGCATTGCTTGATCGTCCATTGATCAATAGTGGAGCGACAAGACTAGGCAAGCAACGCGCCTGAAAAAAGCGCGAATTCTGGTTTGAAATAGCGAAGGCTTCGACTCGAACCTCTCAAAATTCAAGAGTGAAAAACATACATATACCGCCACAGCTGGCTTGGCACTTTGGGGCTTAGCGTTGTGCCGTTGCCACGGCTCCCTGACACATCGTATGGGTCCCCGGTTGCAGGTACTGCGTCAGGATCGGTGCCATGCCCTTGAGCACCTGTACCGGCAGGGCAGAGGTGAACTTGAACGCTTCAGCCGAGCGTCCCGGTACGTAAGCGGTCAGCGTGCCGAAGTGGGTGTCGCCGATATAGAAGACGAAGGTCGCCGTGCGGTTGATTGATTTCGAACTGAGAATCCGCCCGCCCGAACCGATGGCTTCGATACGGTTATCGCCAGTGCCGGTCTTGCCACCCATGGCCAGCGGTGCGCCATCGGGCAGTTTGAAACTGCCGGCCAGCCGTTTGGCGGTCCCGGCGTCCACCACTTGCGACAGGGCTTCGCGCATCGCTTTGGCAACTTCCGCAGGCATGACCCGTTTACCGACATCCGGGTCATTGATCAGCTTGGTTTCATACGGCGTCCCGGCGGCAAAGTGCAGGCTGTCGATACGCAGCGTCGGCATGCGCACGCCGTCGTTGAGGATGGTGCCGATCAACTCGGCCAGTGCCGCAGGGCGGTCGCCGGAGCTGCCGATGGCGGTGGCCAGTGAAGGCACCAGATGGTCGAAGGGATAACCGACGTTCTGCCAGCGCTGGTGAATGTCGAGGAATGCCTCGATCTCCAGCATGGTGCGGATGCGGTTGTCGCGTGCACCTTTGTGCCGGCTCTTGAACAGCCAGCTGTAGACTTCCTGACGTTCGAACTGGCTGGCTTTGACGATGTCCTTGAACGTCGCGTCCGGATGGTTGAGCAGGTAGCCCATCATCCACAGGTCCAATGGATGCACCTTGGCGATGAAGCCTTGGTCGGGCAGGTCGTAGCTGCCGGGGCCGTAGGCCTGATAGAGCCGCTCAAGGCGCTCGTCGGTGAGTTTTTCGGTGAGTTTGGCGCCGGTCAGGTGTGAGCGCACGAAGCTGTTGAAGCTTTGCTGGCTGGCCTGTGGCAACAGATACCGGTGCACGGCGGCCATGCGGATCGGCGTCGGGCGCATACCATCGAGAAAGGTTTCGAGCCGTGCCTGGGTGTCCTTGTTGCGGTACTTTTTCCAGAACTTGAGCAGGAACGACGTCCCTTCGCGGTCGGCAAAACTGGCCAGGTATTCCTGACGACGCGGGTCGCGGTCATCCTTGAGCAGTTCGGCGCTGCTGTTGGGACCGGAGTACGTGACGTAGCGCACTATATCGCGCATCAGGCGAATGAACGGCAGGTTGATCGACTCACGCAGGGCGTCGCGCAGGGTCGGCAGGCGACCGTTGTCTTCCTTGCGGAAGTTATTGAACGTGTGCAACCCGCCGCCGGTGAAAAACGCTTCGCCGGGGCTGGCGGAATATTTGCGGTCCAGCGCTGCACTGAGCAAGGGTTGCAGGCTGTGGTCCTTGTTCTCGATAAAGTAGTCGACGACCCAGCGGCTGAGGCGGTCCTGCTCCGGTATTTCGACTTTCTTCAGGTCCGGTACGCTCATGTCGGCATATTTATCGTGCAACTCGGCGATGATTTGCAGGTAAGTCGTCATCACCCGCATTTTTGCGGTGGAGCCCAGTTCCAGTTTGCTGCCTTCATTGATATCGAACGGCTGGTCAGTGCTGTCAGTTTGTACCCGCACCCGCGAACCGTCCGGGGTCAGTTCGAACAAAGTGAAGCTGTAGCGCACCTGAGTGGTGCTGGTGGGGGTCAGCAAACGCTCGCCCATCAGGCCGATTTCTGCGGCATACACGGGGTCGGCGAGTTTCTTCAGGTAGGCAGTGGCCTGAGTTTGCAGTTCACCTTGCAGGGTGCTGGTGGCCGAGAGATCGAGGCGGTCAAGGTCGTACAACGGACGATTGAGCAACCCCGCCAGCCGACTGCGCGCCACGCTGATGCCTTTGTTGGTTTCGATCGGTTGGATGGTCGGCTGGGTCGCCCAGTCGCGGTACGTGACCTTGCTCGCCAATGCCGCCGCGGCGAAAGGCGCGTCGATCACGTTGTTCTGTGCCAGCAGACGAATATGGCTGTCGGTGAGCGAAGCCAGTTCATCGCGGCCTTTGGTCAAGTAGTGCGAAGGGCGGCGCTGGGCGATCATCAAGGACAGCATTTCGCGCAAGGCCAAGCCTTTCTCCGCCAGGCTTTTTGGATCCGTGGCGTCGCTGGCCAGGCGTTGGTTGGCCTGGTTGAAATCGGCGCCGTACCACACGCGCAAACCTTCCGCCATGCCGTGCACTTCACCGTGTCCAGGCACAGCCGACAGCGGCACGCTGTTGAGGTAGTCGCGTACCACGTTCTGCCGCGACTTGAGTGTCTGCGGGCCGTCCTGATAAGCGCGTACGCTGGCGGAAATCATCTGGCGGATCTTTTCACCACCCGACATGGTCAAGCCATCGGGCGAATGCCGGTATTTTTCCAGTTGCGTCGCCAGGGTGCTGCCGCCCGCCGATTGGCCAGGCAGATGGAGCATCTTGGCCACCTGGGTGTAGGCCGCCATGCCAAACCTTGGCCAATCTACGGCAGGGTTGGCCAAGGGTTGGCGAGGGTCGAGCAAGAAGCGGTTTTCGATGAACAGCAGGCTGTTGACCACGACCGGCGGGATCGAGTCGAAGCTGGCATAGAGTTGTTGCGGATATTTGTACTGGTACAGCGGCGCCGCCCGGCAATCGGTGATCGACAGACCGGCCTGGATTTTTTCCGCATAGGGTACGAAAAGGCCTTTGTCGGTGTAGTTCATCAACGCCGGGGAAAAGCGGGTCTGTTCGGTAATCACGTAATTGCGCTTGAGCAATCTTGGCAGGAACTCGCCCATGGAGCTGTAGCCCAGACGCAGGTCGAACGGACCGGCGCCCGGGTAGTGAATCGCATCGCTGGGGCCAGGTTTTAGCTCATACGTGAGCGTCTTGGCGAACTTGCTGACCTCGCGAGCTTGAAATCGCGACGTGCGCATCTCTTTGGCAGCCGCGAGCCCTACCACGATGGCAATAATCAGCAGCAACAGCCAAAACGCCTTCCAGCCGTGCTTTACGCGGCTGCGAGGTGGTTTTTCAGGTAATGGCGCTTCATCCACAGCTTCAGTCGGGACCACGGTTTTACTCGAATCGGTTTGCCATAAAGCGCCCATAGTCGACTGATCCATTCACGCAGATTGATCGGACTTGTCTGAAGCTTAGACGGTGGTTGGCGATGGTGAAAAAATTGTGAACCTCCAGATATCGGTTAGCTGCTTGCCCTGTGGCGAGGGAGCTTGCTCCCGCTGGGCTGCGAAGCGCCCCCAAAACCCTGCAATCGGAATGTACCTGACCCGACCCTGCCTATGGTTTGGGGCTGCTTCGCAGCCCAGCGGGAGCGAGCTCCCTCGCCACAAAGTGAGCAACGTTGGATTCAGAGCCAGCAGGCATCCCACAGAGGGTAATCACCGATTTTTTCAACCAACCCTGCACGCAAGGGATTAGCAACGGTGTAGCGGGCGAAAGAGCGTAAATCCTCGCCGTCGCGTATTGCCCGGTCGTGATAGCCGGTTTGCCAGAATGCGCCTGTTCGATTCAGTGCCCGGTTGATCGTCAACGTGCTACGGGACTTGATGGCCTGCATGAGTTGCGCCAGGGTGCATCGTTCGATTTGGACGAGCCAATGGAAGTGGTCAGGCATGATCACCCAGGCAATCGAGTTCACTCTTCCCTGATCGTGGGCGTGTCTGAGTTCCGCTACTAGCAAACGCCCCAGATGCCAATCGCTGAATATGGACCTTCTCTGATGTACAACCGCAGTGATGAGGTAGGCCCGGCCTGATTCGGAAAAACGTCCTTGGCGCAACAAGTGTGAGTTTGGTCGTGGAAGCATTCCTTGCGTCCTTTTGATAGGTTCCTTTTGAAGTTAGTTGCTCGCTGGCCTACAGGTAGCTGTAACGTTTGCGGGAAAAGTCCGAAATCCCCAAAGGAAAGTAACCCCTGCAAACCCTTGTGGCGCGGGAGCTCGCTCCCGCTGGGCTGCGAAGCGGCCCTACATGAGCTATGGGATGTTCCTGGCCAGACCGGTTGCCTGGGTTTGCGACTGCTGCGCAGCCGAGCGGGAGCAAGCTCCCTCGCCACGGGTTCATTGCGAGCTGGAAGTGTCGAGGTGAGTGAAGACGGCCTGCATGACGCAGCACCCTTACCGCAAACCCTTGTGGCGAGGGAGCTTGCTCCCGCTGGGCTGCGAAGCGGCCCCACATGGGTTATCGGATGTTCCTGGGCAAACCGGTTGACGGGGTTTACGACTGCTGCGCAGCCGAGCGGGAGCGAGCTCCCTCGCCACGGGTTCATTGCGAG
>NZ_RCNY01000092.1:0-17192 GCF_004307635.1 Pseudomonas sp. Sample_22 | reverse complement strand
GGCCGGGGCTGGGGCAGAGGCGGGTGCGGGCGCAGGCGCTTGAACCGTGACGTTCTGATACTGGTTGCTCTGCAGGTTGCCCGCCGCCTGGGCTTGACGACGCAGGCGTTGCACGCCGTTCATCACATCGTCGGGCTGCGCCAGGAAGGCATCACCCAGGCGTTGTACCCAGACAGGGTCCTGGCCCAGCGTGGCCAGCACCTGCGGAAAGGCGACCAAGGCCTGCACGCTCGGGTCCCAGGTCTGGTTCGCCACTTGTTTGACCGCATCATCGCCCTTGGCATCCGGGTGAGCCTTGGACCAAGTGACGGCCTCGGCGACTTCGCCAGGGTAGGTGGTCGCCATCAGCACCTGCGCCAGCAAGGGATCAGGATAAAGCGCAATAGGCGCCAGCATTTGATCCAGTTGTTCTTGATTGAAAACCGCCTCTTTTACGGGCGCGGTGTCGGCAGCGTTTGCCGGGGCCGGTGCGGTTGTCTGCGTCGCTTGCGCCAGGCAAGGACCTGCGCTTAAAAGCAGCAATGCCGACATCGCGTAAAACAATGGAATACGCATTGCTCCCTCCCTGGGGTCGGGCAGGCCTTGAATGAGTGGATCAAGTTCAGCGAGGTCAATACCGACCTGGCAGGCGGCAGACCTCAATTCGTTGGCGCTTTTTAATCGTAGCAGTCAGCCGGAATTTGCCATGCCTTGCGCAACAATATTCTGAGATCTTGCGCGGTGGTGCGCAAAATGGACCCGCCAGAACGGCGGGTCCGAAGGTGCATCAGAGTTTCGGCAACTGACCGATACGGCCCATCATTTCGGTGACGATCTGCAAGTCGAGCAAAAACTGCTCGGTAGTCTTGAACTCGTTATCGTTGTGGCCGGTGTATTTGACGTCAGGCATTGCCAGGCCGAATTGCACACCGTTGGGCAGTTCGTGCACCGAGGTGGCGCCAGCGGAGGTACCGAACTTGTGTTCCATGCCAAGGTTTTCACTGGCCACGGCGAGCAGGGCCTTGACCCATTCCCCTTCAGGGTTGCGATACATCGGTTCGGCGATCGAATAGTCGAAGGCCACAGCGATGTTGCTTTTCTTGCTCCAGGCGTCGAGCTTCCCGGCGATTTCCGATTTAAGCACTTGCGGGGATTTGCCTTTCGGCACGCGCAGGTTGACCGCCAGTTTGAACGCTTTTTCATCCTCACCGACATAGGTCAGGGAAGTGGTCAGCGGCCCCATGAACTCATCGGAAAACCCGACCGCCAATTTGCCACCCAGGTAATCCAGGCCCCAGTTGTCGGCCGCGTAGCGAGCGGCGTCAGTGATGTGGTTGTGCTTGAGCGCAACCTTGCCGTCGAGGCCGTTGATGAAATCGAGCATCCTCGCCACCGGATTGACTCCGGATTCGGGCTCGGAGGAGTGCGCAGACACGCCGGTAACCGTTAGTTTGACGTCCTTGCCAACAACCTTGGCGGCGACCTCGAAGTTGCCACCATTGCGCTGGGCATATTCACTGCCGGCCTTTTGCAGGCTGGCGGCCAGTTCCGCGGGCTGGTCGGTCGCCAGCGTGGCGACCGATGTCGATGGAATCTGGTTGGTGGCCAGGCCGCCGGTCATGGCGGTGATTTCGGCACCTTTGCCTTGGCCGGCACGCTTGGCGAAGCTGGCCATGACCGTGCCGTAGCCTTTCTCGGCGATCACTACCGGATAGCCGCCATCCAGCGCCAGGTTGTAGTTGGGCGTCGGGTTGCGTTCGAAATAGTAGGGGATGGCATCGCCCGTGGTTTCTTCGGTGGTGTCGACCAGCAGCTTGAAGTTTCTGGCCAGCGGCAGTTTCTCTTCCTTGATGATCTTCATCGCGTACATCGCCACTACGATGCCGTTCTTGTCATCTTCGGTGCCACGGCCATACATGCGGTCGCCGATCAGCGTGACCTTGAACGGGTCGAGGCGGGTACCATCCTGCAAGACCCAGTTCTCCGGGGTCACCGGCACCACGTCGGCATGGGCATGAATGCCCACGACTTCATCGCCATTGCCTTCCAGGGAGATTTCATAAACGCGGTTGTCGATGTTGCGAAAGTTCAGGTTGAACGCCTGGGCAAGACTTTTGATCTTATCGGCGATCTTGATGAATTCAGGGTTGTCATGTTGTTCCACACCGTCGACGCGTACGGTCGGGATGGCCACCAGTTCCTTCAAGGTTTCGGTCGCCGCGCTGCCGTATTTCACCCGCGCATAAAGGCCAAGCAAACGATGGATTTCGTTCTGTTGCTCAGCCGTCAGTGCCTTGTTGTTCAGGAAGGCGCTGATAGCAGGTCCGAGATTGTCGGCCTTGGCGATATCGCTCTTGGCCAGGCTGCCAAGGAACTGCCGGAAATCCTTGACCGAGGCATCATTGAAAGCCTTGAGAATGATCGCACTCTGTTGCGGTGTGATGTTGGCGTGGGCAGCGGAGGTGAACGTCGACAGGCTGGCGATCATCAGTGTGGTCGCGGCCAGGTGCTTGAGTGAAAAGTCCATTGCTGGGGGCATTCCTTTGCAGGCAGTGTGTGGGAAATATCTGATCGTTTAATCAGAAACATTCCCAAGCTAACACCGCGAGCGTGTGAAACGGGAGCCCCCTAAGTGGGATCTGTCGCACAGAAATGCAAAAGCGGCGCAGAAACGAAACATCCGATTTATCAATGCTTGCATTCCGCCAGCACCACTTGGCAGGTACTTGGCGTACCACCGGACCGCCCCGCATAGCGTGCGCAATTGCTCATCGATTTCTGGCGAGCCATGTTCAGGGTGTCGCCCCAGGCCAGGCCACCCTCGCCGACAGTGGGAAGGGCTTTGGCATAGCAGGCCGAACCGATGGTTGCGGACGAATAGCGAGCCGTGGCGGTTTTGCTCGAACATCCGGCGGTGAGCGCCAGGTTGATGGCGAGCAGGCAAGGCAGCAGCCATGACGAGCAGTGGTGCGTGTGTTTACCCGTCATCGCGCTTCCCCTGTGAAGAGGCTCAGATGTGTATCGTTCAGCTTAGACGGGATCAGGCTTACCGTCCGGCCTCTATTTGATTGTAGAGGCCGGATGCACCAGCAAACGGTCAGTAATCCCAGAACGCCGCTACCCAGCGAAACGCTTTGCCGTCGATGGCTACGCGGCCAACGGAAGGAAACGGCAGGTGCGTGGCGACAAACAGTTCACCGCTCGCCGCCGCTTCCTGCATCAGTCGAACCCGAACGCGAACCGATTCCTCGGGGTCATGTTCAAAGCCGTTGTGCCAGTCGGGGTGCTCGAAGGCCACCGGAAACAGGGCGTCGCCGGCGAAGGTCAAGCGTTCGCCACCGGAGTTCACGTAGACCACGCAGTGCCCCGGGGTGTGGCCACCGGTGACTTTGGCGACCACGCCCGGTGCCACCTCGTATTGGTCTTCGAAAGTTCGCACGTTGCTGCGGTAATCGTTGATGAATTGGTTGGCGGTGGCGCGCAGCACGTCCGGCACCGGCGCCGGCATGTCGGTGTGGGTGAAATCAGGTGTCTCCCAGAAAGCGACTTCAGTCGCCGACACGTGGATGCGCACGTCTGGCCGCAACTTGTTCTTCACGTCGTCGACGAGCAGGCCGCCGATGTGGTCCATGTGCATGTGGGTAATCACCACATCGGTCACGGACCCAAGATCGATGCCGGCGGCCTGCAGGCGTTTGGGAAATTGCCCGGCCCTTGGAAACCCTGGGAACTGCCCGCCGAGGCCGGCGTCGACGAGTATCGTCTGGTCGCCGCTGCGGATCACCAGCACGTTCAGCGCCCAGTCGAACGCGTCCGGCCCGAGGAACATGTCCTTGAACCAGGCGGCGCGGGCGGCGGGGTCGGCATTGGTAGACATCGTCGAGGTCGGCAGTGGCAGCACACCATCGCTGATCACCAGCACGTCAATCTCGCCGACCCGCACGGCATAGCGCGAAGGAACCAGTTCGGTGTCAAGCAAGCCTGGCTGCTGCTGACCATTGCCTGTCTGATGTGCGCCAGCCTTTTGGGATGGGTAATCCAGATGCGTTGTCATGCTCATTCTCCGATTGCCTGGGTCAAAAAAAATCGTTGGCCAATGCCGATTGTTCGCTGCTAAAGCGACGGATCGCCTGGAGAAAGAGTGTGCATCTCGACGCACCGCGCTCGATACCATACGCAGGTATAGAACCGTAGGGCTTTAGCGTGATCGTTCCCAACCAAAGGTCGAAGTGCTGCGCGCCGGACAGCACGGTTGGCAGATTCATGGAAGATCAGCTCGGTGTTAATTCGATGGTTGGCCGTTGGCTGGGGAAACCGGCAGGGAGAACGAGAAGGTCGCGCCCAGGTTGGGCTGACTGTCTGCCCGGATGCATCCACCGTGCAACTCGATGATAGAGCGGCAGATGGACAGGCCGATCCCCATGCCATTTTCCTTGGTGGTGAAAAACGCATCGAACAGCAGCGCGAGATGATGTTGATCAATTCCCGGGCCGTTATCCTGCACCTCCACCACTGCATGACTCTCTTGCCGATAAATTCGAACTTGCAGCTCTCGGGGTGAACTCTTGTGGCCGTTCATGGCCTGCAGACTGTTCATGATCAGGTTGATCACCACCTGCTGCAGCTGGATTCGATCGCCCGACACCCAAAGCGACGGGGATGCGAACGAGCAAGCCACTCGCACCTTATGGCTCTGGATTTCCCGGTCAAGCAGGGCCAGCGAATCGGTTACTACCGATTGCAGATCGAGTTCTTCGTAGAGCGAATCGCTTTTGCGAGTCAGATCACGAATACGCTTGATGACCTCGGCTGCTCGACGCGCATTACTGGCGGCCCTGGCGATGGCGGCGCCGGCTTCCTTGAGATCGGGACTCGGGCGGTCGAGCCAGCGCTGGGCCGCTTCGGCACTGGAAGCGATCGCGGCCAGGGGCTGATTCACTTCGTGGGCAATCGACGCTGACAGCTCGCCCATCGTGGTGATTCGGCATATATGGGCGAGTTCGATTTGCGCGCGATGCAGCCGCGCTTCGACATCATGGGTATGGGCCAGCAAACTGAATTGCTCCTGAAGTTCATCGCGGGTGCGACGATTTTTCAATGCCAGCCAGGTGGCAATACCAATGGCCGTCAGACTGACAAGGCAACGGGCCAGGGCGGCACTGAACGGATGATCGAGGTGAGAAAAAAAGAACGCGGCAGCCGTCAGCAGCGCACAGATCAGTGCAACCCGACGCAGCCCGCGGATCGAGCATGTGCCCATGGCCATCATGATGACCAGGACATAAAGCACTGCCACTGCGATATCCAGTTCCGTGAGGGTATCGACGATGAATATCGCGAATGTAGTTGCCCATAGCGCCAGGCACTTTGCCCTGACGCGCGGGGAGCCGGACATGACGTTCAGCATGATCCGGCTCTTGCGATGCTGCCGCAGCCCAAGGGCATCAAGCCTTGATGAACGCCAGAAGGTCGGCGTTGATCACGTCGCCATGGGTCGTGCACATGCCATGGGGCAGGCCGGGGTAGGTTTTCAGCGTGCCGTGGCGCAGCAGTTTGATCGACAGGTGCGCCGAGTCGGCTATCGGTACGATCTGGTCGTCTTCACCGTGCAACACCAGGGTTGGCACCTCGATGTTTTTCAGGTCGTCGGTGAAGTCGGTTTCCGAAAAGGCCTTGATGCAATCGTACTGCGCCTTGACCCCGCCATTCATACCCTGGCGCCACCAGTTGTCGACGATCGCTTCGGACAGTTTTGCGCCGGGGCGATTGAACCCATAGAACGGCCCACTCGGAAACTCGCGATAAAACTGCGTGCGATTTTCCGCCACGGCCTTGCGCAAGCCATCGAAGACGTCCATCGGAATGCCGCCCGGATTTTTCGCAGTGCGCAGCATGATCGGTGGTACCGCGCCGATCAATACCGCTTTGGCCACGCGACCACGGCCATGGCGCGCCACGTAACGGGCCACTTCACCGCCTCCGGTGGAGTGACCGATGTGCACGGCATTCCTGATGTTCAGGTGCGCCATCAGTTCAGCGACGTCGGCGGCGTAGGTGTCCATTTCGTTGCCGATAGCGGTCTGAGAGGACCGACCGTGACCACGGCGATCGTGGGCGATGACACGGAAGCCCTTGCTGAGGAAAAACAGCATTTGCGCATCCCAGTCGTCGCTGGACAGTGGCCAGCCGTGGTGGAACACGATCGGTTGGCCGCTGCCCCAGTCCTTGTAGAAAATCTGCGTACCGTCCTTGACGGTGAGCATCCCCGAGCCACTGGCATGGCCGTCGCTTTTGCCCGGCGCAGCGGCGGTTGCCGATCCCTGTGTCTGCTGCGCTGCCAGCGCAGGCAGGGTCACCGCCAGGGCCGCAGCCATGGCGCCGGTGGTGATCAAGCCACGACGTGTGGTTCCGCTTGTCTCGTCAGTCATCGTCATTACTCATGTAGGTTCTGGAGGAGGGGGCGCCTGCAAGGCCCGAGTACGTTTCCACGGCTGTGGAAAATTTATCGGCCAAGCAGGGCACTGACCACCAGACATGGGTGTTTGAAACTAACGCTTTGGTATGAAAAGCGGCCGGGCGAGGGCGTGTTGCAAGTGATTCAGGCTGGCAGCTCGATGACCAACGCTTGATCAAATTCCGGGTTCTCATTGACCCCTTCTTTCGCATAGCCCCGGGCATTGCACACAACGCGGGTATCGCCCACCCGATAATCAAAGCTGCCATGGGTATGTCCATGCAGCCAAAGGGCCGGTTGCCACGCCTTGATCCGCTGCTCAAGGTCGGAGACAAAACTCGAATTGATCGGCGACGCGGCAAACATCGGGCTGATGCTTGCCCGAGTCGGGGCGAAGTGAGAAATCACCACCGTGGGCGTGGTGCTGTCGCGGGTGAAACAGTCATCCAGCCAGGCAACGGTCTGCAGAAAAATCAACTGCGACACCGCCGGGCTGAACAGGTCTGCGAAATCGGGCGAGATTCTGATGCGGCTGAAGTCCCGCACCAACGCTGTCGCCAGATCAATGCCATGCGCCCGTTCTTGCGCGTCATCGTAAAGCCGATAGTCGGACCACAACGTACATCCCAGGAATCGCACACCTTGGTGGATGTATTCCGAGCGCTCCAGCACGTGGATCTGTGTGCCTTGCGTCAACGTGCGCAACTGGTCATGGGTCGAGATCAGGTCACTGCCGTAAAACTCGTGATTGCCGGCCACATACATAATCGGGACAGGGCATGCCTTGGCCCACTCGATGGCAGCAGCCGGTCGCGAAATATCCCCGGCGAGCACGACGACATCGGCGTGCACGTCGGGAAACGGGATCGCATTGACGGACAGGTGGATGTCGGACAGCAAGGCGATGCGCATGGGTCAGCTCCTGTATTTGCAATAGAAGCTAGCGCACGAGATCGAAGCCGATCAAGCCGTTTATCCACGCACCGCCCGGGACCGCCAGACCATCATCTTCTCGACCTGCATCTCTTTCATGGTGTGAGGAATACCGCCCACGCCATGGCCGGACAGGCGCGCGCCGGCGAACGGCATCCAGTCGACGCGGAACAGGGTGTTTTCGTTGACCATCACCGCCGTGGCGTCGAGGTCCTGATAGCACTGCATGGCGGTGTCCAGGTCCCGGGTGAATACCGCCGCCTGGAAGGCATAGGGCAGGGCGTTGGCCAGCTGGATCGCATCGGCCAGGTCGTCGTAGGCGTACACCGCCACCACCGGGCCGAAGACTTCTTTCTGCATCACGTTCGAATTGATGGACGGATTGAGCAAGACAGTGGGCGCGTAGCAGTTGTTGCCGAGTGCGCGGCCACCTGAGATCAAACGGGCGCCACTGGCAACGGCGTCGTTCACCCATTGGCTGACACGGTTCACTTCACGCTCGGCGATCAGCGGGCCGACATCGGTGGTGATATCGGTCGGATCTCCCACGACCATCGCATCGCCCGATTGGCCCAGTCGCACGGCAACCTGTTCGACGATGCTGCGATGGCAGAAAATCCGCTGCACGCTCACGCAAGCCTGTCCCGCGTGCCAGAAGCCGCCACGGGCAATGCGCGGCAGGGCATCGTCGAGGTCGGCATCCGCCGCGAGAATCACTGGCGCCACGCCGCCGTGCTCCAGCGCACAGCGGGTTCCCGGGGCGAGGGTCGAACGCAACATCCAGCCCACCGCCGCCGAGCCGATGAAGCTGAAGAACCCCACCCGTGGGTCAGCCACCAGTTTGCCGGTGATCGCGTTGTCAGTCGGCAACACCATCTGCGCCCAACCTTCGGGGAGGCCGGCTTCGGCCAGGATATCGAGCAATGTCCGGCAGCTCAGCGGCGTGTTGGCCGCGGGCTTGACGACCACGGGCGCACTGACGGCAATGGCCGGGACCACTTGATGCACGATCAAGTTGAACGGATGGTTGAATGCCGAGACGGCCGCAACCACGCCGATCGGTTCGTACTGGGTGAAGGCCACCCGGTTGGCCGAGGTGGCGTTCAGCCCCATCGGGATCACATGACCGCCTTCGGTGCGCAGCACCTCGATGCAATTGAGGATGCCGTCGATGCCACGCTCGACTTCGGTGATCGAGTCCTTCAAAGGCTTGCCGCCTTCGCTGGCCGCCTGGGTGGCAATCGCCACCTTGCGCGCACCGATCAATTGGGCGGCACGCTGCAGGATTTCAATCCGCCGAGGCTTGGACAACCACTGGCTGCGGTCGCGGAAAATGCCATGGGCAACACTCAGTGCCCGCTCGACATCGGCCTCGGTGGAGACCACCACGTGACCGACGATAGCGCCATCGAAAGGGGCGTGCACTGCCAGGGATTGTTCAGACATGGGAGCTACCTCGAGTCAAACGAAAAAGGGGCGATTCAGGCTGCTGTGCCTTTCAAACCTGGCGCCAAGGTAAACGTTGGTGATTGTTTGAAAAAATGAATAATTGAGAAGCTTATGTTCAGTTTATGAGAACACCCAAGGAGCGCATTGTCGGATCTGTCGCCTTCTTGTTTCACCCCAGATATCGGCCAGGAACCACGTATCGCCTCGTCGCCAGGCTGATTGCGCGACTTGATTTGCCAGTAACTGGCTGTTTTAAATCAAATAAATGTTTAAGAAGGGCTTCCCAGACGTAACGAAAGTTGTTAAATTTCGCGCACTTTCGCAGGGGCTCTCCCAGGGCTTGCAAGCTGCGAAGTCAAAAACGAGTGCCAGGCACTCGCAGCAACAGCTACAGGGGCGTCGCCAAGCGGTAAGGCAGCAGGTTTTGATCCTGCCATGCGTTGGTTCGAATCCAGCCGCCCCTGCCATTTTTTCCACATCCAGCTTCAATCACTCGGCCAATGAGGTGCGAGTCCTGGATGATTGTCTCTGCAACATATTCATCTCTGTAGTGTCTCCTCAAAGTAGGGCGTTGGCCTGGACTCAGCGGCTTGCAAGGCTTTATTTCACAGGAGGCACGGCATGCAGCGTTTCACTGGTGGTTGCCTTTGCGGCAACGTAAGGATTGTGGCGTCGGGGCTGCCGTACCGGGTGGGTATTTGTCATTGCCTTGATTGCCGCAAGCACAGCGGCGCGTTGTTTCAGGCGTCGGCGATTTTTCCTGCGGATGCGGTGAGTGTCGAGGGTGAAACCCGCGACTACGCCGGGCGGCATTTCTGCCCGCGCTGTGGCTCGTCCGTTTTCGGTCGCAGCGGCGATGAAGTCGAAGTGAGCCTTGGGGCATTCGATGCTCCGAACCAACTGAAGCCCACCTACGAACTCTGGACCATTCGTCGCGAGTCCTGGCTGCCTGCGTTTGCCCTTGCGCGGCAGTACGAGCGAGATCGAGAGAATCCTGGCCGTGAAGAGCCGTGAAACCGCGCAGAAGCCACGGCCTCTGCGCGTTTCGGATTGCCGTCAGAGGTGATCTGCGTCAATCACAGCCTTGGCGAACGCTTTTGGATCTTCCTGCGGCAGGTTGTGGCCGATACCGCCGTTGATCAGGCGGAATTCGTATTTGCCGGTAAAGCGTTTGGCGTAGTCCTCTGGATTTGGGTGCGGTGCGCCGTTGGCGTCGCCCTCGAGCGTGATGGTCGGTACGCTGATGGAAGGCGCCGTGGCGAGTTTCTGCTCCAATGCTTCGTATCGGCTTTCACCTTGCACCAGACCCAGGCGCCAGCGGTAGTTGAACACGGTGATATCGACATGGTCCGGGTTTTCCAGCGCCTTGGCGCTGCGATCGAAGGTGGCGTCGTCGAACGCCCATTTCGGCGAAGCCAACTGCCAGATCAACTTGGCGAAGTCATGGGTGTTTTTCTCGTAACCCGCGCGGCCACGGTCGGTGGCGAAATAAAACTGATACCACCATTGCAGCTCGGCCTTGGGCGGCAAGGGGTTCTTGCCGGCCGCCTGGTTACCGATCAGATAGCCGCTGACCGAAACCAGTGCCTTGACCCGTTCCGGCCACAGCGCCGAGACGATGTCAGCCGAGCGTGCACCCCAATCGTAGCCACCGAGCACCGCTTGCTTGATGTTCAGCGCATCCATGAAGTCGATGACATCACTGGCGAGGGCAGCGGGCTGGCCGTTGCGTAGCGTTTTATCCGACAGGAAATGCGTATCGCCGTAACCCCGCGCATACGGCATCAGCACCCGATAACCCTTGGCTGCGAGCAGCGGAGCGACGTCGTCATAGCTGTGAATGTCGTACGGCCAGCCGTGCAGAAGAATCACCACCGGGCCATCGGCCGGACCCGTTTCGGCATACGCCACGCTCAGCAAGCCGGCGTTGACATGCTTGAGCGGGCCGAAGGGAGAAGGTGCCGAATAGCGGGTGCCGGCACTGGCTGCAGCGGGTTGTCCGCTGGTGGTTGTTTGCCCGTAGGCCACACCGAAAGCGCCAAGCAAGGTGAATGCGAGGATTGACGAACCCACCAGTCGACGGCGGATTTTGCCATGGGTGTTGTTCTGCAGTGCCATCTTCATCGTGATGTCTCCGTTGCAAGCCATTGGCCAAGGGTTCTGGCTGAGCCCCTTCAAACCTTGCTTGCATTTGAATGCGCTGACGTATCTGGCCTGTGTCGAATCGCTGATCAGGTGAAAGCCTGTGTATCGTGACGGGATTCAGATACACAGTGATACAGAGCGACTGCTTCGATGCGCCATGCAACAGATCTTTGAGGATAGGTCGCTTTGAACCGCCAACACGTCGTCAATGACTTCCTTGTGATTCAAACGTAATCTCGCCAGTTCGCTGATCAAAACAACACGAAAAAATCAGGAGTCATTGATGCATCCAATCCGTCTCGGTCTGGTGGGCTACGGCAAGATTGCTCAGGATCAACACGTTCCAGCCATCACCGCCAACCCCGCGTTCCAGTTGGTGTCTGTCGCCACGCAAGGGCAACCCTGCGCTGGAGTAGAGAATTTTCGGTCGCTGGGCGAACTGCTGGAAAACGGCCCGCACGTCGATGCGATTGCGTTCTGTACTCCACCGCAAGGGCGATTCGCCCTGGTTCAACAAGCGCTGGCCGCGGGTAAACACGTGCTGGTGGAAAAGCCGCCGTGCGCCACGTTGGGTGAAGCAATGGCGTTGGTTGGCCAGGTCGCCGAGCAAGGCGTCAGCGGTTTGTTCGCCTGGCATTCCCGCTACGCGCCCGGCATTGAAGCCGCCCGTGACTGGCTGGCCACACGCACCCTGCAAAGCGTGCAGATCGACTGGAAGGAAGACGTGCGCAAGTGGCACCCCGGCCAAGCGTGGATCTGGCAACCCGGCGGTCTGGGCGTCTTTGATCCGGGCATCAACGCCTTGTCGATTGTCACCCATCTGCTGGCGCTGCCGCTGTTTGTCGAGTCCGCCGAGCTGCGCGTCCCCGACAACTGCCAGTCACCGATTGCCGCTTCGATCAAGATGTCCGATGCACGTCACCTCGACGTCCGCGCGGAATTCGATTTCGATCACGGTCATGATGAGCTCTGGAGCATCGAGATTCGCTGCGCCGAAGGCGTCCTGCGACTGGATAACGGTGGCGCGCTGTTGAGCATCGACGGCGTGCCCCGGGCGGTATCGGAGGAGGGCGAGTACGCGGCGGTGTATCGACACTTCCAACAGTTGATAGGCGACAAAGGCAGTGATCTGGACCTCCAGCCATTGCGACTGGTGGCGGACAGCTTTTTTGTCGGCAGCCGGACCCTGGTCGAGCCATTCTACGATTAACGACCGTTTGGGCGAGGGCACACGCACGTGAGCCTGCAAATGGCTCACTGGGTTTCCCTGCCGTCCGGTACGTTTGTTAAAGTGACGCTCAGTTGCCCAAGAATCGCCGAGTAAAAAACATGAATCGTCAAAAGAAACTACAGCAGTTGTTCAAGGAAAAGGCGAAAAAGGCCAGTGCCAAATTGGCACCGAAAAAGCCTAAGTACATCAGTAAGGCCGACCGGTTGAAGCTGGCGGCTGAAGCCAATCAAGACCCGACGGTTCCCGCTGAGAACTGAGTTACGCAGTACTCGGAGCCTGAAACACAGGAAGTGTAATCAATGATTTCGTTTAGCGTCCGTGAACTGAAAAGTTCCGATCTTGATGCATTGTTGGCGTTCGAAGTCCGTAACCGTGAATGGTTCGAGTCGCATATTGATGCGCGCGACCCTTGTTTTTATTCGGAGCTGGGCGTGGCCGAGCATATTGAAAGCTACTTGTCCGATTTTGCTGTCGGCGCCTGGCATCCGTTTGTCATCGAAGACAGCAATAGCGAAATAGTAGGGCGGGCCAATCTGAAAAGCATCGACTTCACGACGAAGTCCGCGCAAGTGGGGTATCGGATTGATCAACGCGTTTGCGGGCAAGGGCTGGCCACTCAGGCGTTGAAGCATCTCATCCAGGAAGCGCAGGCGCGTTGGAAGCTGACGCAGCTGGTGGCTTATGTCTTTGCGCAAAACGCGGGTTCAAAGAAAGTCCTGGAGCGTTGCGGATTCCTGGCTGATCAGTCGTCGGGGAACGAGGATACAGGGGAGGAGTGCCGTTACGTCCTCTCAATTTAGAGACTTGGCTTGTTTTTGGCCGGGTTAGTCCAGATACGGAAATGCTTTTTTGAACGAACAGACATTGTCCACGCGCCTGGAGCGCGTGGCAGCGCAGGTGCCGGTAGGTGCGCGACTGGCCGATATCGGCTCGGATCACGGTTACCTGCCGGTCGCGCTGCTGCGTCGTGGCGTCATCGCGATGGCGGTGGCCGGCGAAGTGGCCTTGACGCCGTTCCGTGCGGCCGAGCGCACCGTGCGCGAGAACGGCCACGCCCGGCAGATCAGCGTGCGCCTGGCCGATGGCCTGGCGGCGATCGAGCCGCATGACGGGATTACGGCGGTGAGCATCTGCGGCATGGGCGGCGAGACGATCCGCGACATCCTCGACGCCGGCAAGGCACGCCTGAGCGGTCAGGAACGGCTGATCCTGCAACCCAACGGTGGCGAGCAGCCGTTGCGTCAATGGCTGATGGACAATGGCTATTGCATCCTCAGTGAAGAGGTGTTGCGAGAAAACCGCTTCTATTACGAAATCATCGTCGCCGAACGTGCCGAGCGGGTGCTGTATACCCCCGAGGAGCTGTACTTCGGTCCGTTGCAAATGCAGCAGCGAAGCCCGGCGTTTCTTGGCAAGTGGCAACGAATGCTGCGGCAGAAGCACAAGACACTTGGCAGCTTCGCCAGCGCGCGACAAACCGTACCCGAGGAGAAGGTCGAGGACGTCGCCCGACAGGCCCGGTGGATTGCCGAATTATTGGCTTAGAACTAACGAAGCCGCACATCTGCACGGCTTCGTGAGAACAGCCAGTTCAACGCTTGATGAGAGAAATCTTCGTACCTTCAATGCTGATCCCGGCCATCAGACCTTGCTGGTCGAAGATGAACGCGTAGGCATCGTCCTTGAGTGTCGAGCTGGAGAGGTTCTTTGATACCCCTTCATCGACTACCACGACCGTAGGCCCTACGCCGATCTCCCAACCCTTTGTGTCTGCGATGTATTTCACCGCTTTGTCGGTCATCAGGAAAACCACATATCCGTACGATTGGGCGCCTGCCTGTAGTCCCCACGAGCCGCTGACCGAGTTGTAATAGTCCTGGACCTGGTTGCCTTTCATCAGCACGCCTTCGCCGTAGCTGCCGCCGAACACAAGTCCGGCCTTGATGATTTTCGGGAAGACCAGTATGGCTTTGGCCTTTTTCGAAATGGTTTCTGAAAATGGGTTGGCCTTGTAGAGCGTTTGCAACGCTTGTCGAGAATCGGTGTTCAAGTCTTCGGCAGTGGCCGCTCCTGCATTGTTCAAGAGACTGACGGATGCCAGAGATGCAAGGGCGAAGAACAACGACAGGATGAATCGCGATGATTGAGTCATTTCCGTACTCCGAAAAGGGAGCATTGGATGGACTCAGCGTTCGACCCCTGCCGCCGGCAGGAACCGAATGCGCTGAATGTTATCCGGCGCACCCTAAAGTGTGTGAAATGCAGCTTCGCTCTTCATTGAAGTCGGCCCGAGGTTTCGGGATCGGTTGCGAGGCCATCATTGGTAGTGACCTCTGCGCATTGGCGGGGTTCCGGTTGAGCTTATCCGTGCGCCTTCTTCAGCCCCTTCAAGCGCACTTTCGCCCTTTGCACTGCGGCCATTTTTTCCGGCCGCTTCATGCGTTTCCACTTCCTGATGTCCTCCTTGCTTCTTCCACAACTCACACACAGTTCGCCGCTCAACTGGCACACCGAGATGCAAGGGTTTTCGATTTCTTTTGCCATCGTCAATTACCTTTAGCCAGACGCTTCTGCCAGTCGCCATGATGAGTGCGTTGACATTCCTCCTCAGAATCGAAGCGGACAGTGAGGTCTGATGGCGTCAGGTCGATGTTTGCCTCGTTCAACGCCATGGCCGTCAGCTCGAAGATGCGCGCCTTTGCGTTGACCTCAGCGAGTTTTTTATCGGCCTGGGTTTCGAACACCCAGGTGATCCTCAGTGTTTCAATCAGCTTGTTCAAATCGGCGGTGTGGGTGAGCCAGGTAAAACCTTTGATTTCACCTTTGGCTGTTTCGCACGCGTCGGTGAGCGTGGTTATCAATTGGCGTTCGACCCGCGCCAATTCACGTTTGCCTGGGGGCATTGGAGTTTCCTTGGGAGACAATGGAAGGGCGCTGTGCAATCAGACCGGACGAAACTCGACCGTCAGATGCCTGACTTCGTGAACCGGCTTGAGTCTTTCACGAATGCTGTCGGCGTTCGCAGTGGCATTACCCAGAACGCTGACGATGGCCGCGTGGGCTTGTGGCCCAATTCGCCACACGTGCAGGTCCGTGATGGTGGCATCCCCCGGGCTTTCAACCCGTTCGCGGATTTCCTCGGCAACGTGCGCATCTGTCTGATCCAGCAATACGCCTGCGGTATCACCCATCAAGGTCCATGCCCAACGCGCAATAACGATGGCGCCGACGATGCCCATGACCGGGTCCAGCCACACCCAGCCGAGATACCGGCCCGCGAGCAGCGCAGCAATGGCCAGAACCGACGTCAGCGCGTCGGCGATGACGTGGAGGTAGGCCGATTTCAGGTTGTTGTCGTTTCCGTGAGGGGCATGATCATCGTGGTGGTCATGGTCATGGTCATGGTCATGGTCATGGCTGTGTCCGTGGCCCAGGAGCAGGGCACTGATGACGTTGACGATCAAACCGACTATTGCAATGAGCGTAGCGGTGCCGAACTGAACTTGCGTTGGCTGCAACAGGCGCAACACAGATTCAACGCCTATGGTCAGGGCTACCATGCCGAGAATCAGTGCCGAGGCGAACCCGCCCAGGTCTCCGACTTTTCCCGTGCCGAAGCTGTAACGCTGGCTGGTAGCGTGACGTCTGGCGTATCCGTAAGCGAGCGCCGCGATGCCCAAGGCGCCGGCATGGGTGGCCATGTGAAAGCCATCGGCGAGTAACGCCATCGAACCTGTGATGTAGCCAGCGATGATCTCGCCAACCATCATCACCACCGTCAGCGCCACGACCCAAAGCGTGCGCTTGGCATTTTCGTCGTGCGCTGAGCCAAGGAACACGTGGTCGTGCGCGTGATTAATGTGGGTGCTGCTCATGAGCCTGTACCTGCGTTCTTCACTTGGAGTAACGGCGAATCGCTTCAAGAAGCTCTTCGACGCCCTTGTTACGCGCCTCTTCACTGAGTGCCGGGTTCGCGACGTGCTCCCGGGCGTGGTCTTCAATGATTTCTTCCATCAGCCCGTTGATGGCTCCGCGGGTGGCGGCGACAAGGTGCAGCGTCCTGGCGCAATCGAGATCAGATTCCAGTGCCCGCTCAACGGCCTGAATTTGTCCGGCGATGCGTTTGACGCGCTTGAGAAGATCGTCTTTGTTGGCTGCGATATGACCCATTGGATAACCCTCGATCCGTATTGATCGAATCATAGGTATACCCCCTATACCTATACAAGGGCCATTCAGCGGAGATTTGCCTACACATCATCGACTGGAGGTGGTGGCTACTGACAGATAACTTGCTGGTTGCAGGGCAAGGCACTGCGTTTACTCATAGGCAGAGGCATGGGGCACCCAGCAGAGGTGGGTCCCCCACGTATAGCCGCAGCAAAAGGCCGCCGCCGACCGCCAGGTCGACGGCGGCCTTTGCTCATGGCTTGGCTTGTGCTTTGGCTTTCTCTTCGATTTTCGCGTCGACCACCGCGCGAATCTGGTCGATGCTGAAGCTGGCCGGTTTCTGGCTGGGCGGGTACTCGATGAAGGTCTGCAGGAACCTTGCGGCCTTGGCCACTCCCGCTGCCAGCAGGTAGGAGTTTTTCACGGTCCAGTCGTAATACTGGTCAGACACGATGTCCGCCCGCTCATAGGGGTCCATCCGCAGATTGAACAGTTTCGGCACGCGCAACGGCACGAACGGGCTGCTCCAGACCGTGAATCCACCGGGATCGCGTTGCTCGGCGAAGACCACTTTCCAGTTGTCGTAACGCATCGAGACCAGCACGCCATCGTCGTTGAAATAGTAGAACTCCCGGCGCTCGCCTTTAGGCTGTTGCCCGGTCAGGTAGGGCAATTGGTTGAAGCCGTCCAGGTGCACTTTGAAGTTGGTACCGCCGGAAGTCGGTGCCCAACCTTTGAGCAGCTTGTTTTTTACATCGGCTTCACCAGCCGCAGCCAGCAGCGTCGGGAACCAGTCCATGCCCGAGAACATCTCGTTGGACACTTCACCGG
>NZ_RCNY01000040.1:0-18823 GCF_004307635.1 Pseudomonas sp. Sample_22 | reverse complement strand
CGCGGAGCGTCCCGGGCTGCGTTCCCACGCAGAGCGTGGGAACGATCGGGTAAGGCGCCTTCGCGGGCAAGCCTCGCGCCTGCAGGGGATTCGTCGTTTTAGCGGACTGCGCTAACCCCGTCCAGCGTTGAAAACGACGTGTCCTTGGCCGTCAGCAAAAAATCCCTCATATACGGCGCATCCAGCATGTCCGCCCGAATGGCTGCATACAGCGTCGCAAACAAGCCTTTCTCACCCAACCGCTTGGCCTTCACATAGCCCCGTGAACTGTATTCATGCAGCGCCCAATGAGGCATGCCGCACACACCGCGTCCGCTGGCCACCAGCTGCATCATCATCACGGTCAGTTCCGAAGTACGGACCTGGGCCGGTTCGACGTCGGCGGGTTCGAGGAAGCGCGTGAAGATATCCAGGCGATCCCGTTCCACCGGGTAGGTGATCAGGGTTTCCGTGAGCAGGTCTTCCGGGACGATGTACGCCTTGCTGGCCAATTTGTGCTGATTGGCCACAGCGAGCATCGCCTCGTAAGTGAACAACGGCACGTAGGTGATGCCGACCAGGTCCACCGGATCGGAGGTCACCACCAGGTCCAGATCGCCACGGGCCAGGGCGGGCAGCGGGGCGAAGGAGAAGCCCGAGGCCAGGTCCAGCTCGACTTCCGGCCAGGCATCGCGGAACTGGTCGATGGTCGGCATTAGCCATTGGAAGCAGCTGTGGCATTCGATAGCCATGTGCAAGCGCCCGGCGGTGCCACCGGCCAGTCGCGCAATGTCACGCTCGGCAGCACGCAGCAGTGGCAGGGTAGCGTCGGCCAGTTGCAGCAGGCGCAATCCGGCGCTGGTGAAACGCACCGGTTTGGTCTTGCGCACGAACAGCGGCATGCCCATGCGCTCCTCCAGTTCTTTGAACTGGTGTGACAGGGCTGACTGGGTCAGATGCAGGCGGTCGGCCGCATCCACCAGGCTGTCGGCTTCGCGCAAGGCGTGCAGGGTCTTGAGGTGACGGATTTCAAGCACCGTGGGGCTCCATGAGTAAAACTTGTGATCAACACGAAAAGGTTGAGTTTGTCTCATGTTGCCCTGGCTGTCGACAATAGCGCCATTATTTACACAGGAGCACCTTCGACATGGCCGTGGCCCACACCCTTGGTTTCCCGCGCATCGGCGCCGACCGCGAACTGAAAAAAGCCCTCGAGTCGTATTGGCAGGGCGACATCGACCGCAATGCACTCAACAGCGTCGGCCGCCAGTTGCGCGCCACCCACTGGCAATTGCAGAAGGACGCCGGGATCGACCTGCTGCCGGTCGGCGACTTCGCCTGGTACGACCAGGTATTGACCCACTCTCTGACCTTCGGTGTGATCCCCGAGCGTTTCGACAACACCCGGGACGAGCGCGGCCTGCCGACCCTCGACACGCTGTTCGCCATGGCCCGGGGCGCCACCGCGACCTGCTGCGGCGGCGAACATGACCAGGCGCAGTATGCGCAAGAGTTGACCAAGTGGTTCGACACCAACTACCACTACCTGGTCCCGGAATTCACGGCTGACCAGTCCTTCAAATTGAGCTGGGAACAACTGTTCGACGAAGTCGAGGAAGCCAAGGCCCTGGGCCATACCGTCAAACCGGTCATCATCGGCCCGTTGACTTATCTCTGGCTGGGCAAAGCCAAAGGCAACGACTTCGACAAACTCGACCTGCTGGAACGCCTGCTGCCGATCTATGGCGAAATCCTCGGTCGCCTCGCCGCCCAAGGCGTGGAGTGGGTGCAGATCGACGAACCGATCCTGACCCTTGACCTGCCGCAAGCGTGGAAAAACGCCTTCGAACGCGCTTACCACATCCTTCAATATTCGCCGCTGAAAAAACTGTTGGCGACTTACTTCAGCGGCCTGCAAGACAACCTCGGTCTGGCCGTCGGCCTGCCGGTGCAAGGCCTGCACATCGACGCGGTGCGTGCCCCGGATCAACTGCTGCACGTGCTCGACCGTCTGCCGATCTACAAGATTCTTTCAGTGGGGCTGGTCAATGGTCGCAACGTCTGGCGCTGCGAACTGGAGCCGGTGCTGGCACAACTGCAGTTTGCCCAGGAGCGATTTGGCGACAACCTGTGGGTCAGCAGTTCCTGCTCGCTGCTGCACAGCCCGGTGGATCTGGAGCGTGAAGACAAGCTCGACCCGGAACTGAAAAGCTGGCTGGCCTTTGCCGTGCAAAAGTGTGGCGAAATCGCGGTTTTGCGTGATGCCTTGAACGATCCTCAGGCGCCCAAGGTGCAAGCGGCCCTGGCCGAAAGTCGTGCCATTCAGATCAGCCGCGCCGAGTCGCCACGCATCCACAAAACCGAAGTACAGGCACGTATCGCGGCGATAGGCCCGAACGACAGCCAGCGCCAGTCACCGTTCGCCGAGCGCATCGAGCAGCAGCGGGCACGCCTGAAACTGCCGGCATTCCCGACCACCACCATCGGTTCGTTCCCGCAGACCGCTTCGATTCGTCTGGCCCGCCAGGCGCACAAGCAAGGCAAGCTGTCGGTGAACGACTACACCGACGCCATGCGTCACGAAATCCGTCACTCGATACAGGTTCAAGAACATCTGGGGCTGGACGTGCTGGTGCACGGTGAAGCCGAGCGTAACGACATGGTCGAGTACTTTGCCGAGCAACTCGATGGTTATGCCTTCACCCGTTTCGGCTGGGTCCAGAGCTACGGTTCGCGTTGCGTGAAACCGGCGATCATCTACGGCGACCTGAGCCGCCCGAAAGCCATGACCGTCGACTGGATCAGCTATGCGCAGAGCCAGACCGACAAAGTCATGAAAGGCATGCTCACCGGTCCCGTGACCATGCTGATGTGGTCGTTCCCGCGCGAAGACATTTCGCGCAAAGTCCAGGCGCAGCAACTGGCCCTGGCCCTGCGTGATGAGGTACTGGACCTGGAAGCTGCCGGGATCAAGATCGTGCAGATCGACGAAGCGGCGTTCCGTGAAGGCCTGCCGCTGCGCCGGGCACAATGGCAGGAGTATCTGGACTGGGCCGTGCATGCATTCCGCCTGAGCGCCAGCGGTGTGCGTGATGAAACCCAGGTCCACACCCACATGTGCTACAGCGAATTCAACGACGTGATCGAAGCCATCGCGGCCATGGACGCTGATGTGATCACCATTGAAACCTCGCGTTCGGACATGGAACTGCTGGAAGCCTTCAAGGCGTTCGATTACCCGAACGACATCGGCCCGGGCGTCTATGACATCCACTCGCCACGGGTGCCGGACACGGCGGAAATGGTCAAGCTGATGGCCAAAGCGGTACAGCGCATTCCGGCAGAACGCTTGTGGGTCAACCCCGATTGCGGTCTGAAAACCCGTGCCTGGCCGGAGACTGAGGCGGCGTTGGTGAACATGGTGGCGGCAGCGCGACAGTTGCGCAGTCAGTTGGCTTGACGAAGATCGGAAGATCTCCGCCTGCGGGGAAATCTAAACACCCGCAGGAGCTGCCGCAGGCGGCGATCTTTCTGATTGGAAAATGACCGCCCGGCACTCTTCATCAAACTGTCATGGAAGTGTGGCAGCGCGCTTGAACAAACTTCATCAGACTCGCGCTCTACTGGGGTTCTGCGTTTTGGTGTTTTTCATGCGTGTTTTCTTATCGAGAATAGTATTTTTGGCCGCATGTCTGTTCGGCCTGCCGTCCTTGGCGGCGTCTCGTTGCGATGTCGATGTACCGACCGAGCGAGTCGATCTGGATCAGGTGAGCCTGGCGTATCAAAGCATCGGCCGTGCCTCGGACCCGGCGCTGCTGCTGGTGATGGGGCTGGGCGGGCAATTGATTCACTGGCCCGACGAAGTGGTGGTCGCGTTGTGTCAGCAGGGCTTTCGCGTGATCCGTTATGACAATCGCGATGTCGGCTTGTCGACCTGGCGGCATACGCCGCTCGAGGCCAACCTGACGTTTGAAGTGCTGCGCTACAAACTCGGTCTGCCGGTGTCGGCACCGTACTCGTTGACCGACATGGCGAACGACGGCCTGGGCCTGATGGACGCCTTACACATCGAGCAGTTCCATGTGCTGGGTGCGAGCATGGGCGGAATGATCGCCCAGCACATGGCGGCCATGGCGCCGCAACGGGTCGAGAGCCTGACCCTGATCATGACCACTTCCGGTGCCGAGGGCTTGCCGGCACCGAGTGCGGCGCTGGTGCAATTGCTGTCGCGGCGTGGAGCGCCCAACCGCCAGGTCGCCCTGGAGCAACAGGCCGATTTGCTGGCGGCGCTGGGCAGTCCGACGGTGGCCGATGATCGTGAAGCACTGCTGGATCAAGCGGCATTGTCCTATGACCGGGCGTTCAATCCCGAAGGCGTGAAGCGGCAGATCATGGCGATTCTCGCCGAGCCGAGTCGGGTGGCACTGCTTAACCAATTGCGGGTGCCGGCGCTGGTGGTGCATGGCACCGCCGACCCTTTGCTGCCGGTGATGCATGGCGTGCACCTGGCGGCGCATTTGCGTGGAAGTCAGTTGAAGCTGATTCCGGGCCTGGCCCATCGTTTTCAGGAAGCGTTCAAGGCGCCGTTACTGGCGGCGGTGCTGCCGTATTTGCGCGAACATCGCGACGACACTTCCCATTGGGCGCAGATCGAGCCGGTGGCCGAGCACAACCTCTTGTAACCCGTGACCACAGGGGCTTGCTGTCAGCTGACAAAACACTGTCGTCAAAAATATATCAATGTGCCACTATTGTTTGCGTCGTCGCTGTCGATACAGACAGCGACTTTCAATCATAGGGACTTGATCCATGTTTTTTCACGCTCTACGCACCCTCGCTGCAGTCACTTTGCTCGCCTGCCTGACCCTCACCGGCTGCGCCAACGTCCAACCTCCCGTACCGCTCGACCAACAATTCTGGGATGCCAAGGAGCCGACCATCGGCGTCGCAATCAGCGAATTGCCGCCGCCAGTACTGGCCTTGACCGGCAATCAGGGGCTTCTCGATTACGCGATCAACGCGGGCGTCAACAGCAAGCTCAGCGACAACGTCAAAACCTGGCAAGTGCGCGATTTCGAAACCCTGCCGGATACCATCGTCGCCAAGTTGCAAGCCAAGGGCTACAAAGCCAAGCGCATCGACGACAAGGTTGATCTGAAGGCCTACAAGGAAACCAAATTTCGCGAAGGCTACACGATCAAAGACCTGACCCCGATGAAAGCCAAGTACGGTATCGATCGCTTGCTGCTGGTGTACGTCACCGCCACCGGTGCGACCCGCAGCTACTACAGCATCGTGCCGACCAGCGTGCCGATGGCGCAGGTGGGCGGGCAGGGCATGGTGGTTGATCTGGCCGACAACAAACTGTTGTGGTTCCAGCCATTTGTCGCGGTACAAGCGGCACAGGGAGAGTGGGACGAACCGACCTACACCAACTTGTCGAACGCGTTCTACCAGGCTGTGGATAACAGCCGTCAGCAAATGATCACCCCGTTCGCCAAATGAAGCGCTCAATCGTAGCGGCCGGTGCACTGGCCCTGCTGATGGTGGCTGGCTGTGCGCAGAAGCCGGCTCCCGAGGCCGGTTTCAAGGATCACGGGGCGTTGCCTTATGTTCAAGCACACGGACTCAAGGTCGATGTGCAGGTAACGCAAGCCTTCGTCGGCGCCAGCACCGTGATTGCCAGCCAAGAGGCGTTGAAGGCTGCGTCTTCGAGTCAGGCGCTGTTGCTCAGTTCGGGCACCAGCGCCGGGTTGGCGGGGGTGTTGGTAGCCAGTCTGGTCAATACCCAGATGGGCAGCGGCACCTTGCAGCGTGATGCGGAAAAGTCCGCCCTCAAGGACTCACGCCCCATGGCGGATCTGCTCGCCGGCGTACCCTTGCAGGAGCGCTTGCAGCAACGCTATCAGCATGCCGCGCAAGTGGCCGGATTAAAGCAGGGCGAAGGGCAGGTGACGGCGCGTTTGTTGATTGAGCCGAAACTGATGTTGACCCCCGATCGCGGCAGTTTTGTCCTGGTCAATCAGGTTCAGGTCCAGGACATCGCCGGGTCGCCGCTGTACCGCATGCGCATCGAAGTGACCAGCCAGCCGATCCGTCGTTGCGGTAGCCAATGCGTCGATGACGGTGGCCTTGAACTGGCGAAAGTCACCGCGGTGCTCGATGAGTGCATCGACGAGTCCATGCGCGTGCTGGCCACGGACTTGATGCAACCGACTCCGCCACCGGCCGCTCAGGAAACCTTGCGTTACGTGCTCGATGGCCGGCGTGTGGTCGAACGTGGCTATCAACTGGCGAACAACGGCAACTATTGGCGTTACCGCAATCTTTACGGCGCGGTGAAGTCCGTACCGGTGCCGTTTGAGGATGCGCTGACCCAGGCGCAGCTTGAGAAAGTGTACGGACGCTAAACCCCAAACCTTTAGGAGCCGGCTTGCTGGCGATAGCGGTCTAATAGTCAAATCAATGCTGACTGACATACCGCCATCGCCAGCAAGCCGGCTCCTACAGGGATTGGTGAATCAGTGGCTCAAACCGTACTTCTTCACTTTGTCGAACAGCGTGGTCTTGGCCATGCCGAGTTCCTGGCTGGCCTGGGTCAAATTGCCGCCGCTGCGCTGCAAGGCATCGCTCAACAGGTTGCGTTCGAACGCTTCCACCGCTTCGGCAAACGCCAGGCCTTGGGCGCTGCCACTTGCGCCGGGTTTCTTGAATGCCGGCAGGCCTAAGGCAAAGCGCTCGGCGACGTTGCGCAGTTCGCGCACGTTACCCGGCCAATCGTGGCTCATCAGGTTCGACAGGGTCTGGTTATCCAGTTCCGGTGCGATACGGTCGAAGCGCAAGGACGACTGCTGCAAGAAATACTCGAACAATTGCAGGATGTCTTCGCGGCGCTCACGCAGCGGTGGCAGTTCCAGGGTTACCACGTTGAGGCGGTAATACAGGTCGCTGCGGAATTCGCCGGCCTTGCTCGATTCGTCGAGGTCGGATTTGGTCGCCGCGATCACCCGGCAATCCACCGCCACACTCTGGTTCGAACCGAGGCGTTCGAGGGTGCGCTCCTGCAATACCCGCAGCAGCTTGATCTGCAAGGGCAGGGGCATGCTTTCCACTTCATCGAGGAACAGCGTGCCGCCGTCGGCGTGTTCGATCTTGCCGATTCGCCGTTTGCCGGCGCCGGTGAAGGCGTTGGCCTCGTGGCCGAAGATTTCGCTCTCGAACAGGTTTTCCGGCAGGCCGCCGCAGTTCAGCGCCACGAATTGCTTGGTGTGCCGACGACTGAAGTCGTGCAGGCAGCGGGCAACCAATTCCTTGCCAGTGCCGGTTTCACCCTCGATCAGCACGTTGGCCGAAGTATCGGCGACGTTGGCGATCAATTCGCGCAAGTTCTGCATGGCCGGCGAACGGCCGATGATCCGCCCTTCGAGGGAGTCGCGCTCGGCCAGTTGCCGACGCAACGACGAGACTTCCCGCGCCAGGCTGCGTTGCTCCAGCGCGCGCCGCGCTACGTCCACCAGGCGCTCCGGGGAGAACGGTTTCTCCATGAAGTCGTAGGCGCCTTTCTGCATCGCGCCGACGGCCATGGAAATATCGCCGTGGCCGGTAATCAGCACCACCGGCAAACTGCGATCTCGCTCCTTGAGGCGGCCCAGCAACTCCAGGCCATCGATGCCCGGCAGGCGAATGTCGCTGATGACGATGCCGGCAAAGTTGTCGCCGACCCGCTCGAGGGCTTCTTCTGCACTGGCGACACCTACGCACGGAATGTCTTCCAGGGTCAGCGCCTGTTGGCAGCCAAGCAGCACGTGGGGGTCGTCTTCGACGATCAATACACTAAGGTCGTTGTTCATATTGGCTCGGCGGGAAGGGGGCTTACCAACGGTAAACTGAGAACGAATGCGGTGCCACCGCTGGCCGGGTGTTCGACACCCAGGTGACCGCCGGTGGCGGCGGCCAGGCTGGCTGAAAGGGTCAAGCCAAGGCCAAGGCCCTGTTCGCCGGGTTTGGTGGTGAAGAACGGTTCGAACAAATGCTTGCGCGCTTCGGCGTCGATGCCATGGCCGTTGTCACGTACCCGCAGCCGATACTTGCCATCGAAGGTTTCGCCTTCGAGCCACAACTCGGGCTGCGGTTGCGCCTGCATCGCGTCGAGGGCGTTGCCGATGAGATTGACCAGGATCTGTTCGAGGCGGGTCTGGTCGATTTGCACCTGCACATCTTCAAAGTGACGGTGCAATTGCAGGGCGATGCTTTCCACTCGGCCACCGAGCAATTGCAGGGCTGCGTCCACGCCCTTGCCCAGACACGCCTGGCCCTTGTCGTCGCCACGTCGGGCAAAGGAGCGCAGGCTGGCGGTGATGCGGCCCATGCGGTCGATCAGTTCGTTGATGGTCTTGAGGTTGGTACTGGCCACATCGAGTTGGCCACGTTCCAAAAAGCGCACGGTATTACCGGACAGCGTGCGCAACGCCGCCAGCGGCTGGTTCAGTTCGTGGGCGATGCTGGTGGACATCTGGCCGATCGCCGCGAGTTTACCGGCCTGCACCAGTTCATCCTGGGCACGGCGCAAAGTCTCTTCGGCTTGACGGCGTTCGCGGATCTGACCCTTGAGCCGCTCGTTGCTGGCGCGCAGGTCGACGGTGCGTTCGGTAATCCGACGCTCCAGTTGATTGTTGGCTTCCTGCAAGGCTTCCCGGGCCGCGAGGCGGGTGGCGATGACCTTGCGCCGCTCGTTCCAGGCAATCAGCAGGAACGCCACGAGGGCAAATGCCACGGCCACCAGAATCCCCTGATTGATCGCTTCGCGACGCAGATCCTGGAGCGGTGTCAGCAGGGTGAAGTTCCAGGGGGTGTCGCTCAGTGGCCGGGTCTGTGACAGATAGCTGATGTTCTCGTCGTCGGAAACCAGTTCACTGTTGGCCGGGAAGGTGAGTTTTTCCACACCTTCAGACAGGGTTTCCCGGGCCAGCGGTTGCAATTCGTTCAGCGGAAACCAGTAGTACTGCAGGCTGCGGGCGAGTTTTTCTTTGGTGTCATCGCTCAGCGGCACTACTGACTTGAGGCGGCGCGCCGGATCGCTGGAGAGAATGATGATGCCGTTCTCATCGCTGACGAAGGCTTCCAGACGCGCCCGTTGCCAGCGTTCTTCCATGGCTTCGAGACGCACCTTGACCACCGCGACGCCGATGATCTTGCCGTGTTCTTCCAGGCCATGGGCCAGGTAGTAACCAGGTTCGCCGTTGGTGCTGCCGATGCCGTAGAAGCGCCCGGGCTGGCCGCGCACGGCGTTCTGGAAGTAGGCACGGAAGGACAGGTCTTCACCCAGATAGCTGTCGACATCGCGCCAGTTGCTGGTGGCCATGACGCGACCGGTGGTGTCCATCACATAAATGGCCCGACTGCGGCTGCGCCGGTTCAGGCCTTCAAGGTAATCGTTGACCGTTTGCCGGTGTTCCGGAGTCGGGTCGGCCAGCAGCTTCGAAACACTGGTTTCGAGTTCCAGCAGGCTGGGCAGGTAGGTGTATTTGCTGATTTCGCTTTCGACGGCGCGGGCGTGCAGCTCCAGCTGGCGCTGGCCGTTTTCGCCGAGGCTGCGAATGCCGTAGTGTTCACTGACCCAGAAGCCGATGTAACCCAGTCCGATCATCAGCGCGATGATCAGCGGCGGCAGGAACAGATGGCGGATCAGACGAGGTTTCACGGCGAGTGATGGCGACGAGGCGCGGTAGAGTTCGGGGTCGCATTTCATCACAGATGCCTTGGGTCAACCAGCATGGCAACGGGCTTGCTCTGGTTCCTGCCGAACGAAGAATCTGTGGCGAGGGAGCTTGCTCCCGCTCGGCTGCGAAGCAGTCGTAAAACCGATGAATGCGGTGTGTCAGAAAAATTGCATTTACAGGTTTCGGGGCCGCTGCGCGACCCAGCGGGAGCAAGCTCCCTCGCCACAAGGAGCAAAGCCAGTTGCTGATTAGTGCTGCAGAATCTTGTTGAGGAAGTGCTGCGTCCGCTCGGCGCGGTGGCTGATGTCGCCGAAGAACTCTTCTTTCTTGCAGTCTTCGATGATTTTGCCCTGGTCCATGAAAATCACGCGATCAGCCACTTTACGGGCAAAGCCCATTTCGTGGGTCACGCACATCATGGTCATGCCTTCGTGGGCCAGTTGCACCATCACGTCCAGCACTTCGTTGACCATTTCCGGGTCCAGCGCCGAGGTCGGTTCGTCGAACAGCATGACGATCGGGTCCATCGCCAGTGCACGGGCAATCGCCACACGCTGCTGCTGACCACCGGACAGTTGGCCCGGGTGCTTGTGGGCGTGGGCCGAGAGACCGACACGTTCGAGCAATTGCAGGCCTTTCTTGGTCGCCTCTTCCTTGCTGCGGCCCAACACCTTGATCTGCGCGATGGTCAGGTTTTCGGTGATGGTCAGGTGCGGGAACAGCTCGAAATGCTGGAACACCATGCCCACGCGCGAACGCAGTTTCGGCAGATTGGTTTTCGGGTCGGCGATGGAGGTGCCGTCGACCACGATGTCGCCTTTCTGGAACGGTTCCAGGGCGTTGACGCATTTGATCAGGGTCGATTTGCCGGAACCGGATGGCCCGCACACCACGATCACTTCGCCTTTTTTGACCTCGGTGCTGCAATCAGTCAGTACCTGGAAGTCCCCATACCACTTGTTGATGCTTTTGATAGAGATCATACGGCGAACCTTTTTTGCAGACGCTTGACCAGCTGCGAGGCGGCAAAGCTGATGATGAAGTACACGAGACCCGCGAAAATCAGGAACTCATTGGAGCGGCCAATGATGTCGCCACTGGCGCGCGACGCATTGAGGAAGTCCACCAGACCGACGGCGTAGACCAGCGAGGTGTCCTGAAACAGGATGATGCTCTGTTGCAGCAGCAACGGCGTCATCTTGCGGAACGCTTGCGGCAGGATGATCAGGCGCATCATCTGGCCGTAGGACATGCCCAGCGCCTGGGCAGCACCCATCTGGCCCTTGGGAATCGACTGCACACCGGCACGGACGATTTCGCAGAAGTACGCCGCTTCGAACATCATGAAGGCGACGATGCACGAGGTGAACGCACCGATCGGCGTGTCTTCGCCCGTGATCCAGCGCAAGACGAACGGCACCGCCAGGTAGAACCAGGTGATCACCAGCAGCAGCGGGATCGAGCGGAAGTAGTTGACGTAGGCGCCGGCCAGGTTCGACAGCAACTTGTTGTGGGACAGGCGCATCAACGCCAGGATGGTGCCGAGGATGATCCCGCCGATCACGCCCATGGCCATCAGCTTGAGGGTCATGACCATGCCGTTCCACAGGCCCGGCAGGGACGGGATGATGCCCGAGAAGTCGAATTCCATCATTTACCCCCTACGGAAATCAGGCCCGGCACGGCGACTTTCTTCTCGACCAGACGCATCAGCAACATCAGGCTCATGTTCAGGGTGAAGTAGATCAGCGTGGCCAGGGTGAAGGCTTCGAACAGGTTGGCGGAGAACTCGGCGGTCTGTTTGGTCTGCGCGAGCAACTCCATCAAACCGATCAGCGAGGCCACGGAGGTGTTCTTGAAGACGTTGAGAAATTCCGAGGTAAGCGGCGGAATGATGATCCGGTAAGCCTGGGGCAGCAGCACGTTCCAGTAAATTTGCGGCAACTTGAAACCCATGGCGCGGGCCGCGGATTCCTGGCCTTTTGGCAGCGCCTGGATACCGGTGCGCACCTGTTCGCAAACGCGGGCGGTGGTGAACAGGCCGAGGCACACGACCACGCTGAGGAAGGCCGAGGTCGTCGGGTTCAGGTCCTGCTTGTACCACTCCTGCAGGTCAGCCGGCAGTAGATCGGGCACCAGGAAGTACCAGATGAACAACTGCACCAGCAGCGGCACGTTGCGGAAGAGTTCGACGTAGCAGGTGGCGATGCCCGATACGATGCGGTTCGGCACGGTACGCATGACACCCAGGATCGAACCCAGTGTCAGGGCGATGATCCAGGCCGCGATGGCGATGCCGATGGTCCAGGCCAGACCGGACACGTACCAGTCGAGATACGTCTCGCTGCCCACGCCGGTGGACTTGAAGAACACGCTCCAGTCCCAGTTGTAATTCATTAGGGTCTCCCCTCAGATCGATCGATGTACAAGTACCCGCTTGGGGAAGCTCCGTTCCCGCCTGAACTCGATGTTCAGGCACACGCGATCGGCTCGACAGCCACCGGTCCGAGTGTTTCCTAAAATGCCAGCAGGGAGTGACAACCTCCTGAAAGGGCCTGGGCCCTGTCAGGAGATAAGGTTAGTCAGAAATCAGGACTTTTTTTCCGTAGACTTGTCGTCAGCCGCTTTATCGGTCGGATTGGCGATCAAGGCCTTGAGCTCGTCGCTCATCGGGAAGTTCAGGTTCAGGCCTTTTGGCGGGATTGGCTGCATGAACCATTTTTCGTAGATCTTGTTGATCTCGCCCGACGCGTAGGTGGCTTTGATGGCGTCATCTACAGCCTTCTTGAACGGCGCGTCGCCTTTGCGAACCATGCAGCCGTAGATTTCGTAGGACTG
The DNA here is from genome assembly GCF_004307635.1 of Pseudomonas sp. Sample_22. Classification (NCBI taxonomy): domain Bacteria; kingdom Pseudomonadati; phylum Pseudomonadota; class Gammaproteobacteria; order Pseudomonadales; family Pseudomonadaceae; genus Pseudomonas; species Pseudomonas sp. Sample_22. The sequence goes on along the minus strand of NZ_RCNY01000040.1, from coordinate 6,287 downwards.
TGGAGTGCCGGTCACGGCCCAGTCAGAGGCTTTCTTGGCCTTGGCTGCTTCACCTGCCAGCAGGGCGTCATCCATCATGAACGCAACGGCGCGGCCGGTTTCCAGCATCTGGAAGGACTCGCCGTGGTCTTTGGCGGAGATGACGTTCATGCCCATTTGCTTGTCGGCATTCATCGCCTTGAGGATGCGCTCGGACGTGGTGCCAGCGGTGGTCACGACGTTCTTGCCTTTGAGGTCGTCGAAATCCTTGTACTTGGAGTCAGCCTTGGACAGCAGGCGAGTACCGATTTCGAAGATGCCGACGGAGAAGTCGACTTGCTGCTGACGCTCGACGTTGTTGGTGGTGGAACCGCACTCGAGGTCCACGGTGCCGTTCTGTACCAGCGGGATACGGGTTTGCGAAGTCACCAGGTTGTATTTGACCTGGAGGTTCGGCATGTCGAGGTCTTTTTTGATGGCTTCGACGACTTTCAGCTGGATGTCGTGGGAGTAGCCGACCGGTTTGCCGGAAGCGTCGGCGATGTAGGAAAACGGAATGGAAGCGTCGCGATGGCCCAGGGTGATGACACCGGACTCTTTGATCTTCTTCAGGGTGCCGGTGAGTTCGGCGGCGAAAACTGGCGTGCTGATCAGAGCGGCAGCAATGGCTGCGCCCAGGATATGGGGAACGATGCGCATCAAATTTTCCTCGACATTGTTTTTTTTATGGAGCCAGTTGGCCGGCCCTTTTGTGCTGCAAAAATGCCTGGGCGCTACGTGAGTACGCGCAAAGGACATTCGTCGAAGAAGTGTAGAGCATGACTCGTGCCAGACCAGTGCTAATTGGTCAAAGCATTGATTTATAAGGAAATTAAATATTTATGGCGGTGTTGTTCTGATGAAAAAATCCGGTTAACCGAACCGACCCGCAGGTCGCGTTCGGAAAACCGAATGGTGGCAGGGTGCTACCGGTTCATCAGGTGTATTTGCGCTTGTCTGGAGCGGGCGGGAAGTACTGGTACAACCAGGTTTCACTCAGCGTACGGTCGTTGGTACGGATGAACAGGCGCATCTCGACGGGAGCGACGCTGTCATTGGTCGGGTACCAGTCGAAGAGGATGCGGTAGCCCTTGATGTCGTCCAGCTTGAGCACGCTGAAATCCTTGACCTCGCCGTTTGAGCACGTGACCACCGGTTCGATGCCCGTGCCTTCAGGCAAGCGGTCCAGGCCGCCACCGTTGAAGTCCACGGCAAAGCGCCGTGCCCAGACCGGTGGATAGTGTTCGCCAGGTGCCCAGCCTTCAGTGAAACCGCCCATTCCCGAACGCGTGGCATGAACCCGCGCCAATGGCGTGCCGACGGGTGGCAATGCGCTCCAGTACAGCTTGTAGCCGTAGTTCAGTGAGTCGCCGGCAGCCACCGGTTTTTTCGGCGTCCAGAAGGCGACGATGTTGTCCATGGTTTCGCCGGTGGTAGGGATCTCCAGCAGATCGATCGAGCCTTCGCCCCACGCCGTGGTCGGTTCGACCCACAGGCTTGGGCGGCGGCTGTACCAATCGACGGTGTCCTGATAGTTGGCGAACTCGTGATCGGTCTGCACCAGGCCGAAACCTTTCGGGTCGGTGTCGGCAAAGGCGTTGAATTGCAGGGTGGCCGGGTTGTTCAACGGGCGGCAGATCCACTCGCCGTTGCCGCGCCACATGGCCAAGCGATCGGAGTCATGGATTTGCGGGTGAATGGTGTCGCACATGCGGCGCTCGTGGGTGCCGCAGCTGAACATGCTGGTCATCGGCGCGATGCCCAGTTGATCGATGGCGGTGCGCGCATTGACGTGGGCATCGACCTCCATCACCACGCGCTCGGCCTGGCAATCGATGTCGAAACGGTAGGCGCCGGTGGCGCTCGGCGAATCGAGCAGGGCGTAGACCACGAAGCGGGTGCTGTTCTTGTCCGGCGTCTCGAACCAGAACTTGGTGAAATCGGGGAATTCTTCGCGCTTCTTGGCGTAGGTGTCGATCGCCAGACCACGGGCCGACAAGCCGTATTGGCCAGTGGCATCAACTGCGCGGAAGTAACTGGCGCCGAGGAAAGACACCACATCGTGCTTGTCCAGCTCCGGCGCCTTGAACAGCTTGAACCCGGAAAACCCCAGGTCGCCGGTCAGTTGCTTGGTGTCGACCGTGGTGTTTTCGTAGTTGAACAGCGACGGGCGGAAATGCACTTCGCGCGCCATGCGGGTTTTCGGATCGACACTGTACATGCGCACCGGCTGCTTGAAGCCCATGCCGACGTGGAAGAACTGCACGTCCAGTTGGCCCTTGTTGTCCTTCCACAACGAATGATCGCCGTCGTAGCGGATCGCATTGAAGTTCTGCGGGGTCATCGTCGCCAGGGTCGGTGGCAGTACTTGTTTGGTGTCCTGATAGCGATTGCTGGCCAACTGCTTGGCCTGCACTTTCAGCGCCTCGAAATCGAAGGCCCTGGCTTCACCATCGGCGGTGCCGGGGGTAGCCCAGGCGCGGGCGGCAAGCAGGCCGGAGGCGGACAAACCGGTGTAGGCAGCGATGGCCATGGAGGCTTTGAGCAAGTTCCTGCGATGCATAAATACAACCTGTCGTTAACAATCCCGCGCCGTTCCTGGCACGTGCTGGATCAGAAATATCGGTTCGGACATGCCTTCGGCCAAACGCAACGGACTTTAAAACAGATGCCCGCTAGCTTAAACCGTTCGATTGCAGAGCAAAAATGATTGATGGCACCACGCTGGCGCGGCAATGAAACAAGACATGTCGGGAAACATTTCCGACAGCACCTTCTGATTTACAGGGCATTTCTGCTTTTTTCGACTAATTACTCTAAAAACCGCTTTTCAGCGCCCGGATTATTTCTATCCTGTGTACATGACCGGTTTATGCCCTTCGGGCCGGTGCGGTTCAGCTGACATGAGGCGCTGCTGAAAAAGGATTAGGGCGATGCGGTTTCTGAAGTTTTTTCTTTGACGTAGAGAAGGACATCGTCCATGTCGAAAGTACAAGGCATCACCGAAATGTTGGGAATCTTTCCATGCCTGGCCAGCGGCCGGCGAAGACGTCGTCTGAACAGTGAGGAAATGAAACTGGTGGAACGCTATCGAGAGTTGTCGGAGAGCGACCGGATCGCGATGAGGTATCTGGTGGATGCGATGAGGAGTGTTTCGAGGTTTTGAAGCAGGGCTGGTTACCGTGAAAGCCATTTGGCTTTTACGTTGGCCAGATCCATCAACTTGCTGTGGCGAGGGAGCTTGCTCCCGCTGGGGCGCGTAGCGGCCCTCGCTTTACCTTCAAAACGAAGACTGCTGCGCAGTCCAGCGGGAGCAAGCTCCCTCGCCACAGGTCATGCACTCAAGCCCTAAAAGCCGGAGAAGGTCGCTGTCCATGCATCAGCTCAGGCATGTCGCGCCACTTGATCCAGGCGTGATGTTGGTAATGCAGCAAAGGCACTGAGACTCCGGCCCAATTCAATGAGCTAAGGCTGGGCAGGTTTTCCATGGTTTCTGATTTCGCGGCACGCATCGAGGGTATGACCTCGTTACTCAACCACTGGCGCAGGTTGCGGTTTTGCGGGACGAAGTGGTGAACCAGTAAGGCGTACATACCTGATTCGCTGACCATCAGGGTTTCAACTGTTTTGCCGTCCTTGAGCAACCAGACTTTGCGGCGTTGGTCGGGGTCGAGTTTCAGGGTCAGACGTTCATTCAGTGGTTTGCCCATCAGGCGACCAAGATCCTGGACACAGAACCAGGCTTGGTTGTCTTGCATGAAGGCGTGGAGGAAGCGGTTGTGGCGGGTGAAGACGGTCGGATCGAAATAGGGACTAGGCGAGCTTTGAGGATGCATTGGCATGGCGTGAATTCCGTTTTGGTTTGGAAAGTCGCCACCAACCCTTCGACAGGTTGGGTGGCGGACCGAGTGGCGTTCGAAGTCGGGACACTTCCAGGTCAAAACGGAAGCCGAAAGGCCCGCGCCACACGGCCCGCCATAAAACAGAACTGAAGGCAAAAACAGCCACAGTTCTATGGGGGCGCGCAAGCACCGTTTTGACGTGTTCCGGCTTCGACTCCGGATCGCTGATTTGGCAGCGACGGGACAAAGCCTATCGGTCAGGCGCTCGCGGCGCCAAGTCTACTCTGGCGACGCTTGTTGTAGGAATCGGGGGATTTTCAGGAAGGGCGGATCTGTAGGAATTTCCTGTTTTTGTGCCGGCTGCAGAGAAGCTGCACATGATGGGCAATTTTTCCGCTATCTATTCGAATTCTCATCCACCTAACCGCTGTGCATCAGGAACAGAGTGATGACTGATAGTGAAAACGAATGCGTAAGTTTGAAGCCCTGGATCGCTTCGAAGCTGTACGGTGTAAAGCCGATATCAAATGGCGTACGGATGATCTGATGATTTTGCTGCGTGGTGACGAAAGTGGTTGCTCGATGGGCAGAGCTCGCCCCGGGACCCCACATGATCCCGGAGCGATTTGAATCAGCGACTAACCTTCCACGCATCCCCCGCAGGCGCCGTACCGTGGTCATACGGTTTGGCGATCCACATATAAAGCAACCCCAAACCAATCACGATGGCCGTGCTCAGGACCATGGCGTAGTTGATGTACCACGCGGCATCCGGGGTGCGTGGCCAGGCCATGTTGATGATGGCGCCGACGCCGTAGACCAGCGCGCCGATGTTGACCGGCCAGCCCCAGGCGCCGAGGGTGAATTTGCCGCTGGGCTTCCAGCCCTTCATGCGGGCGTACAGGGCAGCGAGCACGATCATCTGGAACGCCAGGTAGATGCCGATCGCAGCGAAGCTGACGATGGTGGCGACCGCATCTTGCAGGAAGAAACCGAGAATGATGATCAGCGCCGGCAGGACGCCGGAGACGAACAGTGCGGCCACCGGAACCTGAGTCGCAGGCGAAATCTTTTTCAGCAGCCGGCTGCCGATGACCATTTCGTCGCGAGCGTAGGAGTACAGCAGACGACTCGCCGCCGCTTGCAGGCTGATCACGCAGGAGATGAAGGAAATCATCACCACGCCCATCACCATTTTCGAGCCGACCGGGCCGAAGGCGTTGTTGAGGATGGTGCCGACCGGGTCCTTGTCAGTGCCGTTGATCACCGCTTGCATGTCCGGCACGGCCAGGATCAGTGCCAGGCAAGCGAACATCGCTGCGATACCGCCGATGTAGATGGTCATGCGCATGGCCACCGGGATTTTCTTGCTCGGGTTCGGGGTTTCTTCGGCCACGTCGCCGCAGGCTTCGAAACCGTAATACAGGAACATCCCCGCCAGTGAAGCGGTGAGGAATGCCGGCAGGTACGAGCCGTTGATGCTGATGTCGAAGGTGTTGAACAGCACGCTGATCGGCTGATGACGTTCGAAGAGCAACAGGTAGACACCAACGATCACCGCACCGACCAGTTCGCAGAGAAAGCCGAACATGGCGATGCGCGCCAGCGTCTTGGTGCCGCTCAGGTTGACCAGCGTGGCGAACAGCGTCAGCACCAGGGCAATGACGATGTTGGTGTTGTTGCTCGGCTCAAAACCGAGCATGGCGGCCAGGTAAGGACCTGCACCTACCGCAACGGCGGCGATGGTGACGCACAGGGCGATGGAGTAGATCCAGCCGACCATCCACGCCCAGCGTTTGCCCACCAGGCGACGAGCCCACGGGTACACGCCACCGGAAATCGGAAACTGCGAAACCACTTCACCGAAGATCAGGCACACCAGCAACTGGCCGCAACCGACCAGCAAATAAGCCCAGAACATTGGTGGCCCGCCAGCGGCGAGGCACAAGCCGAAGAGGGTATAGACCCCTACCACCGGCGAGAGATAAGTGAAGCCCAGGGCGAAGTTTTCCCACAGGCTCATGCTGCGGTTGAAGTTGGAGGTGTACCCCAGTTTGCGCAGTTGCTCGGCATCGCTGTCGGCAATGGCTGCAGAGAGATCGGGTGATGCACTCATGTGTGTTTGCTCCGGGAAATCGGCAGATTTCGGATGTCCGAGGCCGTGGCGGTGCCATGGAGGCGCCGCCCGGATCGGTGGTTATTGTTTTGACTTCTTTGGTGTGGAGCCTGGTGCTGCCTGGTGTCGGTTTCTTCCCTGAGATTGCGGTGACGCCATCGCGGGCAAGCCATGCTCCTACGGGTTTTGTGGCGTGCACCCATCCTGCCAACGACATCAATCCTGTAGGAGCAAAGCTTGCTCGCGATGCTTTTAATGCTTGAACATCACATGCCGAACGACGGTGTAATCCTCGAGCCCATACATCGACA
>NZ_RCNY01000043.1:162-22353 GCF_004307635.1 Pseudomonas sp. Sample_22 | reverse complement strand
GCCCCGGCCAGCAGCACGTCCACCATCATCATTCAGCCTGCCGATCCACAGGTCGTGTACGTGCCCACGTATAACCCGACAACCACTTACGGCACCTGGGCCTATCCAGCGTCGCCTCCCGTGTACTACCCGCCACCACCGGCCTATTACCCCGGTTCGGCATTGATGGCTGGACTGGCGTTCGGCACCGGTGTGGCGATCATCGGTTCGTTGTGGGGTGATTGCGACTGGAACGACAACGACATCGACATCGATGTCGACCGCTATAACAACATCAATCGCAATAACCAGATCACCAATAACAAGTGGCAACACAACGCCGTTCACCGCGATGGGGTGCCTTACCGGGACAGCCGCAGCCGTGAACAATACGGCCGCCAACTGAGCGGTGCGAATCAGCGTGATGCCTATCGAGGCGACAACGCGCAACGCGCCCAGGCACGTGAAAAAGCCCGTAGCTCAATGGACAGACACGGTATCGAACGCCCCGCCACCAGCAATCGCGAAGCCCGCGATCAAGCCCGCCGAGCCCAGTCGGACAACATAGCCGGCAACCGCATGCAGTCCGGCGCAGACCGACCAAGAACGTCTGACAGAGCCCAGAACACCGCCAGGAATACTCGGGAGAATCAACAGCCCCGTAGAGACGCCGGCCAGGTCAATCAGCGTTCACAAGACCGTTCACAAGTGCGCCAGACGGCGCAGAACAGACCGGCCGCCAGTGCAGGCAGTGCCCGCAACAACGCATTTGCTGGCGCACGTTCACCGTCTCAGAGCAATGTACAAGCGGCTCGTGGCCGAGCCAGCCAGGCATCTGCCATGCGCCCCAGCGCAGCGCGGTCTGCCGGCCACCAGATCAGTCGGCCATCCGCACCAGCGCGTCAAAGGGGGGGCCGCCGTTGAAAAACCATCGTCGCGTAAAGGCCTTCATGGGCTTGTTGCCACATGTCCTGGCAATCACCACCGGCGTTGTCTGGTCGTGCATGGCTATGGCACAGCAAGCGTTTCCCACACCCGAAAAAGCCGCGCAAGCATTCGTCGAAGCACTGGGCACGGAACACGCCGATCAGGCGCGCCTGACAGAACTGCTCGGTGACGACTGGCGCAGTTACATCCCGCGTGAAGGCGTACAACGCAGTGACGTGGATGCGTTCCTCAAGCAGTATCACGAGCAACACAGCATTGAAAAAACCAACGAGCGCAAGGCGCACCTGGCCGTTGGCAGAGATCACTGGACGCTGCCTATTCCCATGATCAAGAACGCCAAGGGTTGGCATTTCGATCTCAAGGCTGGCAGCGGGGAAATCCGCGCACGCCGAATCGGCCGCAACGAACTGGCCGCCGTGCAATCGGTGCTGACGTACCACGACGCCCAGATGGACTACGCCTCAGTCGATCTCGATGGTGATGGCGCCCTCGAATACGCGCAGAAGATCTTCAGCACTCCCGGCCAGCACGACGGCCTCTATTGGGATGACGACGACAGCGGCCAGATCAGCCCGCTGGGGCCGTTGTTCGGCAAAACCATTGCTGGCGAAGACTGGCACGGCTACAACTTCCGCATCCTCGATGGCCAAGGCCCCTCCGCACCGGGTGGCGCCTACAGTTATCTCATTGGCGACAAGATGAGCCGAGGCTTTGCCCTGATTGCCTGGCCGGCGAAATACGATGACACCGGGGTCATGAGTTTCATGATCAGCCATGATGGCCAGGTGTTTGAAAAGGACCTCGGACCCGGGGGCGAGAAATTGGCAAGAGCGATGAAGCGCTTTGATCCGGATGACAGCTGGAAGGAAGTGACCGACGATCAGGAGCAGATCGGATCCACCGCTGCTCAAGGCCTCCACTAGCGTCCTAGAGCCTCCAACACATCTACTTACAAATGAGTGGCTCGCTGAAATCCTGATCGCCTACTACAACTGATAGGTTATCGCGCTTTATTGGGCCAAGAGATGCCTAGCCTTATATGCGCATCAAACTTCCCGGTGTCCCTGCCGTCGGTGCTTATTTCGCACTGGTGTGCCTCTTTGCGACCGCATGGTTCCTCAACCCTGCCAGTACTCATTCTTCTTTTGCCCTGATGAAACCGGCGATGGCGGTGGCCAATCAGGTCGCCAAACCCATCTACACCAGCCGTTTTGCCTCGTCCGGGCTGGTCGACTTCGTGCATTCCTCGGCCGTCACCGCTTTGCCTGACGGCAGCCTGATGACCGCCTGGTTCGCCGGCTCGCGCGAAGGCGCAGCCGATGTAGAGGTGCGTTCCGCCCGTTTCGACGCGAAAACCGGTGAGTGGGGTGAAGAGCAAGTCTTGGCCACACGCCATTCAACCCAACAAGGCACCCAACGCTATATTCGTAAACTGGGCAATCCGGTGATCGCCCTGGCGCCGGATAATCGTCTGTGGCTGTTCTATGTCTCCGTGTCCATGGGCGGTTGGGCCGGCAGCGCGGTCAACGTGATGGTGTCTGACGACTTCGGTAGACAGTGGTCCGCTCCGCGCCAACTGATCACGTCGCCCTTCTTGAACATCAGCACGCTGGTCCGCTCGGCGCCGGTATTTCATGCCGACGGCTCGATTGGTTTGCCGGTCTATCACGAGTTCCTGGGCAAGTTTGCCGAATACCTCTACCTGAGCGCAGACGGCGATGTGATCGACAAGTACCGCATCAGCCACGGCAAGAATTCATTGCAGCCGACGGTGGTCCCGCTCGATGGACAGCGCGGTATCGCCTTGTTGCGATATGCCGGCAACACCCATCACCGTGTACTCGCCACCCGCACTGAAGATGCCGGACAAACCTGGAGTGAGCCTTATCCGCTCGACCCATCGAACCCCAACTCTTCGCTGGCGGCCGTGGCGACACCCGAGCACGGCTTGCTGGTAGCACTCAATGACCTGCAGGAGGGTCGTTTCAAGCTGAGTCTGTATGGCACCGATGCCAAGATGGACGACTGGCGCTCGTTGCGCGACCTGGACAAATCACCTGACCCAGCGGGGGCTCCGTTTTCGCCGCAGGCCTACAAGGAAATCATCGGCAAGGAATTTCGCGGTTCCAGCGGCGCCCTGCGCCAACCGTTGGAGGCCAAGTTCCTGAGCAATCTCGACACCCGTGTCTGTTCCCCCCTGGGATGCGAGTTTGAATACGAATACCCCTATTTCATCCGCAGTCCCGACGGTATGTATCACTTGGTCTACTCCTGGAACAACACCTTCATCAAGCACGTTACTTTCAACGACGCGTGGCTGTCCGAGCGTCTCAAATGATCAATCTCTGGCAAGCCCACGTCAGCTTCGCGATGATCATTTTTCTCTTGTTGCCATCGTTCGGTTTAAACCGCCATGGGCGGATCGCCCTGCTGGTGGCCTTGTTGGCCGCCAGTTTCATCCCGCTGGACGGGCTGTCACTGGCCGTGTACTTGCGCAGCCACATCGATGACCTGGCGATCACCACATTGGTATTCATGGCATGGGGCTGCTTGCGCCGGCTCGAGATACTGCCGCCTGCGCAGCAGAACAAGACCGGCGTATTGATCCTGTTCGCGGTGTTGGGGCTGGTGCTGTATCCGGCGACACTGGGGCTCAGTGATCTGGACCCTTACCGTTTCGGCTACAGCCCGCGACCTATGCTGGTTTTCTTCGCGCTGCTCACACTGAGCCTGTATTACCTGCGCAACCCTCTGGCCGTGGCGATGCTGGCCAGCGCAACCCTGGCCTTCATCGCCGGGATAAAACCTTCGCAAAACTACTGGGACTACCTGGTTGATCCGCTGCTGGGTCTGTACTGCTGCGCTGCACTTGTGCTGCTTTTCACGCGCGGACTGTATGGCCGCCTGAACAAGTGGCGAGTTCCGGCACGCAACGTATCCCGGTCTCATTAAGCTTCGACGACATTATTAACAGGGGAACATGGATGGGTTGGCTGCAATCGAGACGTCTGCACTACTGGCTGGGCGCCACAGCGATACTGTTTGCGCTGTTTGCCCTGCTACGGGTGATGTTCTTTTCCGGCTTCTCCGGGTTCGACGCCAAAGCGCTGTCCGGCGACGATGCCGTCCTTGAAACCTTGGGCATCGGCTTTCGCTTCGATCTGCGCCTGGCCATCCTGGTGATGCTGCCGCTGGCCCTGCTGGCCTGGATTCCGCGCTGGAACCTCATCGGCAGTCGCCTGCTGCGCTGGGTCGCACGCCTGTATATCGTGCTGGCGCTGGGTGCCCTGCTGCTGATCTACATCATCGATTTTGGGCACTACGCGTACCTGGGCATGCGAATCAATGCCACCGTTCTGCGCTTTATCGAAGACGCACAAATCTCCCGTGACATGGTCTGGCAGACCTATCCGGTGGTGTGGATTACCCTGGGCTGGCTCGTCACGCTGGCACTGGTGACACTGGCCCTGGTTCGTCTGGAACGCGTGACGCTGGACCGCGACCGCAAATCGATCCACCCGCTCTCTGCCACATGGGGCGGTGCGGTGATGGTGGTATTGGTATTGCTGGGCATTCTGGGGCGTGTCGAGAACATGAACCTGGAGAACCCCGTCCCGCTGCGCTGGAGCGATGCCTTTTTCTCGGGCAACAACCAGATCGCCGCCCTGGGGCTGAATCCGGTGATTTTCCTCTATGACACGGTCAAGGTTGGCCAGTCCCGCTATGACGAAGCGCAGGTGCGTGAACACTATTCGGTCATGGCCAACTATCTGGGGGTCGATCAGCCTGACCCGCAATCGCTGAATTTCGTCCGCCACCAGGCACCTCAGCCCTACAAGGTAGCGGGGTCACGACCGCCAAACGTGATGTTCGTCATGCTTGAGTCCCTGGGCACCAGCGCGGTCGGTGCCTATGGCAACCCGATCAATCCGACCCCCAACATCGATCGCCTGGCCACCCAGAGCTGGTTCTTCAAACACTTCTACGTGCCGGTGACCGGCACCGCCAAAACCGTTTGGGCCAGCATTACCGGGGTGCCTGACGTCACGCGTCAGGAAACCGCGACACGCAACCCGTTGATCACCAGGCAGCACTCAGTGATCAACGCCTTCACCGACTACGAGAAGATCTACACCATCGGCGGCAACTCCGGCTGGGCCAATATGAATGCCTTGATTCGCCAGAGCATCGACGGTGTTCGCCTGTTTGAGGAGCGTGACTGGAAATCGCCGGTGGTGGACGTCTGGGGCATTTCCGATCTGGACCTGTTCAAGGAAACCGACCGGATCCTGCAAGCGCTGCCCAAGGACAAACCGTTTTTCGCCTATGTGCAGACGGCCGGTAACCATCGTCCTTTCACCATTCCCAAAAGCAATGATGGATTCGAGGTCAAGCACCCTACCCTCGAAGAAGTCCAGGCCGCTGGCTCGCGCAGTGTCGAGCAATACAACGCCGTGCGCCTGCTGGACTTCAACATCGGACGCCTGATGGAAATCGCCAAAGCCGGCGGTTACTACGACAACACCATTTTCGTGCTGTTTGGCGACCACAACACCCGTATCGCGCAGATCCCTTACCTGGCCCCCGCTTATGAGCAGTTGGGTCTGGAAAGCAACGCCGTGCCCATGATCATCCACGCCCCGGGTCTGCTCGGCTCGCGCAAGGTCGAGGAAGCGGTGGGCCTGGTGGACTTGCTGCCGACCGTGGCAGGCATGGCCGGTCTTGAGTTCCGCAACGGCGGCATGGGGCGTGACATCCAGCAGCCGGCGCCCGAAGGTGAGCGCGTGGTACCACTGGTATTGCGTGAGGGAACGTTCCCGTTGATTGCTGGCGTAACTCAACATTACATGGTGCAGATGGAACACGACGGCAGCTCGCCAACACTCCACGACCTGGCCTCGATGACCCCCACGGACAACGTCGCCGAACAGAATCCGGAAGAATTCAAACGCCTGGTGCAGCTGACCCGCGGCATGCATGAAACCTCGCGCTTGATGCTCTTTCAAAACGTGCGGGAGTAACCCTCCAAACCCTGTGGGAGGGGGCAAGCCCGCTCCCACAGTGGCTTTATGCCATGCACAAAAAACCGCTGCAAACGCTTACAATCCCGCCTTTTGACCGTAAACAGAAAGGCAGCAAGGCTATGGCGCTCGACCCACCCACGATGTTGACCCTCTCGATTGCCCTGGCAGCGGCCGCCGCGCTGTACCTGGCGGTCGAGTGGCGGAGCATCCGGGAGCCCTCGCTGCTGTTCTGGAGCGCAGGCTTCGCGACAATCACTGTGGGCTCGACCCTCGCCTTGCTGCGTGGCATAGGGCTGTTGCTGGTCGGCATCTGGTTCGCCAACGGACTGTTGGTGGTGGCCCACTGGTTTTTCCTGCTGGGTGTGGCGCACTTTACCCAGGCGCGCCTGTCCCGTGCCTGGTATTTGATGTTCGTCGTCTGGCTGGCGCTGCTGTTGTTGCCGGATGAGCCGTCGTGGTCAAAGATCATGTTGCTGGCCAATTCACTGCTGGTCGCCCTGCTCTCGCTCCGGGCCAGTTTCCTGTTGCGCCCCCACGGCAAGTCATTGAGTGTGGGGGCAGGTCAGCTGCGGTATGTGCTGCTGGGTCATGGCCTGTTCTATCTCATCAAATCAATGACGGCGGTGGTACCGGGCACGCTGATAGATCTCGCGGCTTTTCGTGGCGAGATCATTCAGATATCCCTGGTCGAGGGCGTGATGGCAATCATGCTGATCGCGCTGTCGATGACCGGAACCGAGCGATACCGGCGTGAGAAGCACATCTCAAGTCTGGCCGAACGCGACCCGCTGACCGCTTTGTACAATCGCCGCGCCCTGGAGGTGCGGGCTCCGCGCCTGTTACGCGACGTTTCCAGCGCTCGACCAGGCGCCCTGCTGCTGATCGATATCGACAACTTCAAACCGGTCAACGACCTGTTTGGCCACACCGCTGGCGACAAACTGCTGGTTGCACTGAGCGAGATGATCCGTTCGGTAGTGCCCAAAGACGCCCTTGCAGCACGGCTGGGCGGTGACGAGTTCCTCATCCTGTTCAACAACGCCTCCAACGAACGAATCGTGGCGATGGGCAATGCGTTGCGTGAGCAGTTCCACAGCGCGGCGGTGCAGTCATTCAGCACGCCGCAAGCCGTGACCCTGAGCATCGGCGCCAGTCTGTTCGACCAGCCGCCGAGCAGTCTGGCGGCATTGATCGAGCAAGGCGACGCCGCACTTTACGAATCCAAGCGTGGTGGACGCGACAGTATCCGTCTGGTGGATCGGACGCTGGCAAGTCCTGGAGTTGTGCGTTGATGAAGTGTTTGCACTGGCCTGGGCGGCCATCCCGCAAAATCTGCACGGCTGAGAACTTGCGAAAAGCGACAGTAGGCTAAGCTTAGGATCAGCTTATTGCCCACGATGCTCGCGGCGGCAGTTGTTGGAATTTCTGGAGAGCGTCTGCAACAGCTATCTCAGACAGTTTCAGACAATGCGCAGGATTGCCGTGATGACCGAGCCATTCCTCAGTTTTGACGAACTCAAGCGTGCTGCCCTTTCCGGCGAGATCGATACCGTGCTGGTGTGCATGGTCGACATGCAGGGACGGCTGGTGGGCAAGCGATTCCAGGTCGAATTTTTCATCGACAGTGGCCATGAAGAAACCCACTGCTGCAACTACCTGCTGGCCGACGACATCGACATGGAGCCGGTGCCAGGCTACGCCGCTGCCAGTTGGAGCAAAGGCTACGGCGACTTTGTCCTCAAACCCGACATGCGTACCTTGCGCAAGGTGCCGTGGCTGGAATGCACGGCGCTGGTGCTGTGCGATGTGCTCGACCATCACCACCGGCAAGACTTGCCCCACAGCCCAAGGGCAATCCTGAAAAAACAGGTCGAGCGCCTGCGTGAGCGCGGCTATGTCGGCATGTTCGCTTCCGAGCTTGAGTTCTACCTGTTCGATGAAAGTTACGAGGCCATCCACAAGCGCAACTACCACAAGCCGAAAACCGCCGGGCATTACATCGAGGATTACAACATCCTGCAGACCACCCGTGAAGAGCCGGTGCTTCGGGCGATTCGCAAGCATCTGCAAGCCTCGGGCATTCCCGTGGAAAACTCCAAGGGTGAATGGGGGCCTGGCCAGGAAGAGATCAACATCCGCTACGCCGACGCCATGACCATGGCCGACCATCACGTCATCATCAAGCACGCCTGCAAAGAGATCGCCCAGTTACAGGGCAAGGCGATAACGTTCATGGCCAAATGGCGTTATGACGCCGCTGGCTCCAGCAGCCACATCCATAATTCGCTGTGGGACAAGAACGGCAAAAAACCGCTGTTCTACGACCCCAAGGCCGAGTTCGGCATGTCCAAGCTGATGCGTTCATGGGTGGCCGGGCAGCTCAAGTACGCCAATGACATCACCTGTTTTCTCGCGCCGTACATCAACTCCTACAAGCGCTTTCAGGCCGGCACCTTCGCCCCGACCCGCGCGGTATGGAGCCGCGACAACCGCACCGCCGGTTTCCGTCTATGCGCCGAAAGCAGCAAATCGATCCGCATCGAATGCCGCATCGGCGGCGCCGACCTCAACCCATATCTGGCCTTCGCCGCACTGATCGCCGCGGGGCTGGCCGGAATCGACGAAAAGCTCACCCTCGATCCACCTTTCGAAGGCGATGCCTACGTCGATGAACAGCTGCCTGAAGTGTCCAAGACCCTGCGTGAAGCCAGTGCCGCACTCAAGGGCTCGAGCATGTTGCGCGAAGCGTTCGGTGATGAGGTGGTCGAGCATTACGTGCACACCGCCGAATGGGAACAGAAAGAGTACGACCGGCGGATCACCGACTGGGAGCTGCAGCGCGGTTTCGAGCGCTATTGAGATCGACATGACTTCGACTATTGAACTCGTTTCACCGGTCGATGGCCGGGTTTACGCTGAACGCCAAGCTGTCGATGCGGAACAACTCGAGCAGGCACTGGCGGCAGCCGCAATCGCCCAGGCGCAGTGGAAACGTCGGCCACTGAACGAACGTGCGGCTTTTTGCAGTGCTGCGGTGGACGCAATGCTGGCCATGAAAGACCAGATCGTCCCGGAACTGGCCTGGCAAATGGGCCGGCCGGTACGCTTCGGCGCGGGAGAACTGCGCGGTTTCGAAGAACGCGCGCGGTATATGATCGCCATTGCGCCTGAAGCTCTGGCAATGGTCGAACCGGCGCCGATCAATGGTTTTCGCCGGCATATCAAGCGTGAACCGCTGGGCACGGTGCTGGTGGTCGCACCGTGGAATTATCCGTACCTGACCGCGGTGAATACGGTCATCCCGGCGCTGATGGCGGGCAACGCCGTCATCCTCAAACATGCCTCGCAAACGCTGCTGGTCGGTGAACGGTTCGCCGAGGCTTTCCGCCGCGCCAATCTGCCAGAAGGCGTGTTCCAGAACCTCTTGCTCGATCATGCCCAGACCGCCGCAATCATTGCTTCTGCACGTGTGCAACAGGTGAATTTCACCGGCTCGGTGGACGCCGGCAAGGCCATGGAAAGCGCCGCCAGCGGAAGGTTTCTCGGCATGGGCCTGGAACTCGGCGGCAAAGACCCCGCCTACGTCCGGGCAGACGCCAATCTTGAGCATGCCGTGGAAAACCTGGTGGACGGCAGCTTTTTCAACTCCGGACAGAGTTGCTGCGCGGTGGAGCGCATCTACGTCGATCAATCAATTTACTCAGCGTTTGTCGAGCGCTTCGTGGAGTTGACCCGCCAATACGTACTGGGCAATCCGCTGGACGAGGCCACCACCCTCGGTCCGCTGGTGACACCCGGCGCGGCGTTTTTTGTCCGTGGCCAGATCGCCGAGGCCGTGGCCCAGGGTGCAAAGGCGTTGATCGATCCGCAGGCATTTGCCGCCGATGTGCCGGGCAGCGCCTACCTCGCGCCGCAGGTGTTGGTCGATGTCACCCATCAGATGTCGGTCATGCGTGATGAAAGTTTCGGTCCGGTGGTCGGCATCATGCCGGTGGCCAGCGATGACGAAGCGATTGCCTTGATGAATGACAGTGAGTTCGGCCTCAGCGCGTCGATCTGGACCCGCGATCTCGCCGCGGCCGAACACCTGGGCGATGCCATCGACACGGGCACTGTGTTCATGAATCGCTGCGATTACCTGGACCCCGCCCTGGCCTGGACCGGGGTGAAGAACAGTGGGCGCGGCGTGACCCTGTCGCGCTTGGGCTATGAACACCTGACCCGCGCCAAATCCTTCCATTTGCGCCACGAGATCTGAGCCATGAGCCTGACTGGAAACTGGAACTACCCCACCAGCATTCGCTTCGGTGTCGGCCGCATCAGCGAGCTGGCCGAAGTCTGTCGCAGCCAGGGCATCGAGCGACCGCTGCTGGTCACCGACAGTGGCCTGGGGCGGGCGCCGATCACTACTGCCGCGCTGGATGCCTTACGCGACGCCGGGCTGGGCGCTGCGCTTTTTTGCGACCTCAAGCCCAACCCGGTCGAAGCGAATCTGGCCGGCGGGCTCGATGCCTGGCGCGCGGGCAACCATGACGGTGTAGTCGCCTTTGGCGGCGGCAGCGGCCTGGACATGGGCAAGCTGATTGCGTTCATGAGCGGTCAAACGCGCCCAGTCTGGGATTTCGAGGACATCGGCGACTACTGGACCCGCGCCGATGAAAGCCGGATTGCCCCGGTCATCGCGGTGCCGACCACCGCTGGCACGGGCTCCGAAGTGGGTCGTGCGGCGGTGATCATCGACGATCGCAGCCACACCAAGCGCATCATCTTTCACCCGAAAATG
Organism: Pseudomonas sp. Sample_22; assembly: GCF_004307635.1. Taxonomy (NCBI): domain Bacteria; kingdom Pseudomonadati; phylum Pseudomonadota; class Gammaproteobacteria; order Pseudomonadales; family Pseudomonadaceae; genus Pseudomonas; species Pseudomonas sp. Sample_22. Next base: position 11,619 of record NZ_RCNY01000043.1, on the reverse strand, counting down.
ATGCCACGCGTGGTCATCAGTGACCCGGCCCTGACCGTCGGCATGCCGGCCAAAGTCACTGCCGGCACCGGCATGGATGCATTGGCGCACTGCCTCGAGTCGTACTGCGCGCCCGGTTTTCACCCGATGGCCGATGGCATTGCAGTGGAAGGCATGCGCCTGGTGGCGAACGCTCTGGTGCGCGCCGTGCACATGCCTTCCGATCTGGATGCACGGGGGCAAATGCTGGCCGCGGCAGCGATGGGCGCCACGGCGTTCCAGAAAGGGCTTGGCGGGATGCACGCCCTCGCCCATCCAATCGGCGCTCTTTACGATACTCACCACGGCATGACCAATGCGACGCTGATGCCGTATGTGTTGAAGTTCAATCGCCCGGCCATCGAGGAGCGCATCTCGCGCCTGGCGGCTTACCTGCACCTGCCCTCCCCGGGCTTCGACAGCTTCATGGCCTTCGTCCTCAAACTGCGCAAGGACATTGCCGTCCCGCACACGCTGTTTGAGCTGGGCGTGGACGACAAGCAGGCCGAGCTGATTGCAGACATGGCCGTTGTCGACCCTTCGGCGGGCGGTAATCCGTTGCCGCTGACACGGGACGGCGCGTCACAGATTTTCGCAGCGGCATATCACGGCCGTCTGTAGGAGCGAGCCTGCTCGCTCCTACAGAAAACCAGGTCGAGCCTACGGCGGCTCAGTTCGGCCTGTCTCAAAACCTGAAGGGGCACACGACATGAACCCAGCAAGCCAGCCCGGCACCGATGCGCCGCACGACGATGACATCAAGGTGCTGCACAGCATGGGCTATGCCCAGCAGCTCTCGCGACGGATGGGCGTTTTCTCCAACTTTGCGATTTCCTTTTCGATCATCTGCATTCTCTCCGGCGGCATCAACTCACTCGCCCAGGGCACCTCGGGCGCAGGCGGTGCCTCGATCGGCATCGGCTGGCCGATCGGCTGCCTGATTTCCGGGGTGTTCGCCCTCGCCATGGCGCAGATTTCCTCGGCCTACCCCACCGCAGGCGGCCTGTATCACTGGGGCTCGATTCTCGGCAACCGCTTCACCGGCTGGCTCACGGCCTGGTTCAACCTGCTGGGTCTGGTGACGGTGCTTGGCGCGATCAACGTCGGCACTTATTACTTTTTCTTCGGTGCCTTCGGTCCGGCATTGGGCATGGAGGACACCACCACGACCCGGGTGATTTTCCTGGCGATCCTCACCGGCCTCCAGGCCTTGTGCAATCACCTGGGAATCGGCTTGACCGCGAGACTTACCGACTTCTCCGGCTACCTGATTTTCGCAACCGCACTGGCGCTGACCATCGTCTGCCTGATTTCGGCGCCCAGTTACGAATTCGCCCGGCTGGTGACGTTCGGCAACTATTCCGGCGAGGCTGGCGGCAACGTCTGGCCATCGGTGTCCAATGGCTGGGTGTTCATGCTCGGCCTGCTGTTGCCGATCTACACCATCACCGGCTATGACGCCTCCGCGCACACTTCCGAAGAGACCCGCAATGCCGCCCTGTCCGTTCCAAGAGGCATGGTCATGTCAGTGGTCTGGTCGCTGTTGTTCGGTTGGGTGATGCTCAGCTCATTCGTGCTGATGCTGCCGAATCTGGACGAGGCGGCGAGCAAAGGCTGGGGCGTGTTTTTCTGGGCCATGGACACTCAAGTCAACCCGACTTTGAAGCTTGCGTTGTACGTGGCGATCTTCATCTCGCAGGTGCTCTGCGGCTTGGCCACGGTGACCTCGGTGTCGCGGATGATCTTCGCCTTTTCCCGCGACGGTGGCCTGCCCTTCTCCAAAGCCCTGTCGTCGGTGTCGCCTACATTTCGCAGCCCGGTAGCCGCCATCTGGACCGGGGCGACGCTCGCCGTATTGTTCGACTGGGGCTCATCGGTGATTTCGGTCGGTGAGACACCGGTCTACACCATCGTTGTGTCCTGCACGGTGATCTTCCTGTTCTTCTCGTTCATCATTCCCATCGTGCTGGGCCTGTTTGCCTACGGCACCTCGAAATGGCCAACCATGGGGCCATGGAACATGGGGCGCTTCTGGTACACGGTGTTCGCCTTGCTGTCGGTGCTTTCGATGGTGATCATTTTTGTCATCGGCATTCAGCCACCCAACGATTGGGCGCTGTACATCACCATCGGTTTCCTGGTGCTGACGGCCATCGTCTGGTTCGGCTTTGAGGCCCGACGCTTTCAAGGGCCGCCGGTGGGGGATGTCATCCTCAAGCGCCAGGCAGAAATCGCCGCGGCTGAAGCGGCGTTGAACAGGCAATCAAAAAGCTGATGCCACAATCGCTTGTGGGTCGAATTGCCCGGTCAGCGCTGCTGCTGTTTTGCGTCGGCGCTCCCTGCGCTGCGATCGCCTGCCCGGCCGGGCAATATCAGGTCTGCGTGGTCGCTTGTTTTTGTGCCCCGGGCGCCGAGGGGGAGCTAGGGACTGTCTTCGAAAACATGAACCAGATGGCGGCCGCCGGGCTGGAGAACTGGATCGTGCAATCGCGCGATACCGCCGCCATGGGTGACGTGCAGACTATCCCGCTGAATATCCGGGCGCAGCTCGAACCCTACTACGACCTTCAGGTGCTCGATGCCGTCCGCTATAAAGTCGGCGATGACGTAGAGCTGAATGCCGCACACACCATGCTGCAGAATCCCGATATAAACGCCGTCACGCTCGTCGATATCATCGTCTTTCGCAGCGCCGACGATGCGCAGAACAATGTCGCGCTGTGGGCCCATGAGCTCAAGCACGTGCAGCAGTATCAGCAATGGGGCGTTCACGAGTTTGCCAGTCGTTACACCCGTGATTACAACGCCGTCGAAGCGCCTGCCTACGAGATTCAAACCCGCGTAAGCCGAGACCTGCGAACCGGCACAACACCAACGGAGTCTGCGCGCTCACCTTGAACGGCCAGCGACGTCCATCGGAAACCTGCCGAGGTTTCTCGAACTCGCGCACATGCGCCGCTTCCAATGGGTATATCACTGGAGGCGCGCGCCATGAACGATGAAGACCGAAACACCGCAGACCACGAGGATGAATCGACACCCCCCGCGGCACCCGAGACGGCGGAACAGGAAGACGAGGCGTTGCGTCGAAAAATTGATGAGATTGAACGCAAAGTGGCGGACGGCAACTGATCGATCAGCCCGCCGTTTCCTCGAGTAGATGGTCAACCACCGCTTGCAGGCTGCGCTGTGGGTCAGGCTCCTGGGCGCTGGCCCTGGCGTGGCAAGCCAGCTGACGCGTGGCGCTGTTGCCATTGAGCAACAGTGCTTTGGCCTGCTCGAATATCTGCGGTTCGCCGATCTGCTCGGCCGTTTCGGCAAATAGCATTTGTGCCCGTTGCAACCACTGGCCGGCACTCAGCGCTGTGCCTTCGGCATCGACAACAAAGCGCCCTTCCGATCCGTGTCGCTTGGCCTGCCAGCGGTTCTCCTCAAGTAGCCAGCGGGATGTTGCATCATGGCCGGCGCCGGGGTTGGCGCAGGTGATGGCGAACGCCACCATCACCCGGAACAGATTCGCCAACAGCAACGCATCAGCGAGTCGCGAGCAAGCATCGGTCATGCGCAGCTCCAGCGTTGGGTAGCGGCTCGCCGGGCGCAACCCCCACCAGCCATTGCCACCCTGTTCAATCGCGCCAATGCGCTGCATTAGTGCCAAATAACGCTGATATTCACGCTCGTTCTCGAAGTGCTCCGGGATGCCCATGCGTGGCCAGCCGTCGCAGACCACCTGGCGATAACTCATGAAACCGCTGGCAGCCCCCTGCCAAAACGGTGAAGAACAACTGAGCATGAGCAACAGCGGCAACCACGGGCTCACTTCGTTCATCACGGCAATCCGGTCGATGCCTTCGGGGATTTCAACATGCACGTGCAAGCCACACAGGACGCTGCGTTGCGCCACCGTTTGATATTCGGCAAACAGCTGAGCGAAGTGCGGCAACGGGGTGGCGCGCTGATCGCGCCAAAACGCCAAGGGATGAGAGCCTGCGCAGAGCAACCCCAATCCGTGGCCGCTCAATGCCCGGTTCAGGCGCGTGCGAACACCGTGGAGATAGTCAGCCGCCTCGGCGGTCGAGGTGAAGATCGGCGACGCCACTTCAATTTGGCCCTGGAACATTTCATAGGCAAACCCTTTGCCGACGGCTTCCCGGCATTCGACCAGCAGCGGGTGAGCGGGCTCGGCAAGCATCTGCCGGGTGGTCAGGTCAGTGAGGAAGTATTCTTCTTCAATGCCGAAACGTGGCCCGCGCTTCATGTCGACAGTTCCGCTCAGTGCCGACGGGTCACGGTCAATGCCACGACGGCGATGCGCTCCACGCGTTCATAACCGGGTTTGAGCAGCTCCTCGCCAAACACGTCCGGGTCCAGCTCTCGATAGGTCCAGCCGACGGCATGACCAGCCAGCAACGCCTGTATGACTTCGAGAAACGGATCTTGCCCGTCAACCATCGCCACACCGGTGTACAGCAGCAAACTGCCGCCCTTGTGCAGTCGCGGCAACGATTCACGAACAATGCGCAGCGACAAGGCTTCGCCCAGAGCGCCGCCGCCATGGCGATAGGCGCGATGCTGGCTGTCGTTCATGTAAGGCGGATTGGCAATGATCAAGTCGAATTCACCTTCGACGCTGCCGAGGATATCGCTCTGGTACACGCTGACGTTGTCGACCCCGGCCAGCTCGGCATTGACGGCCGACAAGCGCAGCGCTCGCGGGTTGATGTCCACCGCCAACACCTCGGCCTGCGGATGAGCGTGAGCAATCACCAACGCGCCGACCCCGGCCCCGCAACCAATGTCCACGGCCCGGCGCACAGGCTCGAAACGCTGCTGCAAATGCGCGTCGATCAATTGCGCAAAACGGTAGCTGTCCGGGCCGAAAAATACCGCGTCGGCTTGCGTGGTCGGGTACGCCGAATGGGCAAACAACCCACCCTCCAGGCTCGACCAACGCACGGTGCTGCGCCACAGCGGGCCTTGCCGCTCAACGATCTCCGCTTGCTCCAGCCCTGCCAGGACGTCTCGTGGAAATAGCGTGTGATCAAACGGCATCGACCAGCCGAAGACATCCCGCAGGTTTTTCGCCAGCGGCGGAGAAAAGCGTTGATATACGCGCTCATGGGTCAACGGCGTTGGGGTGATGAAGCGATAGTCTTCACTGAGCAAATGTCTGCCGAGCTCAAGCAGGGCTCGATCGGCAATTTGTTGTTTCGACATGCAAGTCTCTCCTGGGCTCAGCGCAAGCGGGCTACCGAATCGATAAAACGCCGGGTAGCGTAGAGCCCCGCCGGACGAAAATGCCGCTGGGCCGAGAGCCAAGGGATCAGCGTTTGAAGCTGTTGCTGCGGCGACTTATCACTCAGGGCACTGCGCAACGCGACGAGTTCCGGGTCGTGCGCTTCGCTTGCCTCGCAGGCGTCACCGTTGGCTTGGTCCCGGGGTATCGGCCTGGGCCGCTGCTCGTCCTGCCAGTTGCCGGCAATCCAGTCGCGCAGCAATTGTTTTTCATAACCACTGAACACCCCGAACATGGCGGCCGTGTTGCCTTCGATCAGGCGCCAGAACCGGCTGTCTTGCGGCGACTGGTTGCGCTTGATCCAGCCCTTGCGCTGCAAGGCATCGAGAAACTCGCCGATCTGGCCCGGCGTCGCCAGCCACTGATTGACGGTCTTGCCTTCAATCTGACAAAAGTCGGAGTGCATGTGCTGGCCAAAACAGCGTTTACGCTCGAGCATGCCAACCACTTCCTGTTGCAAATCGAACCCGGCAATCACCGACGTCGAGCCAATGCCCAAATCATTCAAGCGATAGCCCACGGCGACACGCCGGAAGAACTCGTCGCGGCCCTCGTCCATGGGCAACAATTCCAGCAATGACTGCACAGCCTTGTGGCCATGGCCGCTGCTGGAATTGTCGATGGTCACATGCAACGTGAAGTAATACGGATCGATGCCCAACTCGCGCAACTCATAAGCGCTGATCAGCAGGTGCAACGGCAATTGCTCATAGCCGAGGTTGTAGCCGATGACTTCCGGCATGAACGCCGTGCTGCATTGTCCCAGTGCCAATTGAATCGTGCCTTGCAGGAAACACTCATCCGACAGCCCCTGTTTATCGCCGCAGTCGTGGGCGGCCAGCAGATTGCGGTAGATCACCACATGATTTTGCCGAGGATCACCCCTGCCAAGTTCCTCCAGATACGTGTTCAGCAATCCGTCGTAACGCACGTCTTGCCAATGTTCCAGCACACCGGCCAGCCAAGCGCCGTCGACCTCTTTGGTCGGTGCTACGCATTGCAGGAAATACAAGGCATGAGCCTTGTTTGAAAAATATCGGCGCGCCCCACCCTGCTTGCGCTCTTCGAGGTAAGCGGCATAGTCCCGCGCCACTGCCGAGCACCGCTCTTGTGCCCACGATGGCAACTGCTCCGTCGTTTCGGGCAGGTCACAAGGCAATTCGGCGGCGCGGGCCAGTTGCTGGCGCAGGAAAATCTCTGCCTGCTGCCTGGCATCAGGCGCATTGGCGTAGAGCAGTTCGTACAACGCTCGATAGCGCCCGGCGGCGACGGGGCCTGAAAGCGCTGAAGGTGAGCTGGACAAGGGTTCGAACAAAGTCATGGGCATTTCTCTCCTGGGCAGTGCATTTGGCTGTGCCCCTGACATCAGGTGCCGACAACACGAAACGCTCGCTCGTTGAATAGAAGATTTAGCCCTGAACGGAAAATTCAATCGGCTTGCAGGAGAGCGGGACCGGTGGCATGTGCCGCGCCAAAAAAGCCCGGTTCACAAACCTGCGCTGTTCACTTGAGGACGAACACACGTGGCGAGGGAGCTTGCTCCCGCTGGGGCGCGAAGCGGCCCTAAAAGGGACTGCTGCGCAGCGGGACGGTGCGGCGATCCGACAAGCTCCCTCGCCACGGGTGTTCGTCCTCATGTGAACAGCATCAGGTTCATAGACCGGACTCCTGTCGTCAACGCCTGTCGTCCGACAGCGGGGATTGCTCATCCGCTTCGGGAACGTCCCTGGGCGGCTCGTTCCAATCCTCCGGCCGCTGGTCCTCTTCGCGGTCAGGCTGTGTCAGCGGATCGTACTTGCCCGGGTCGTTTGGATTGGGCAGCGAATCGTCGCTGCCAGGCTCAGGTTTGGAAGGAACAGAGCCTTGTGGCTTGTTCGGATCTTGCATGTTTTCCTGGAAACTCGAGTCGCTGGTCATAACCCACCTCACAACAGGGGTCCGGACTTTCCGGGCCGTACTCTTGTGAGACAGGCAAAGGGAATGACGTGCGATCGAGTGGACGAGCGGCCTGCTCCGGGCTGCGCTACATCTCTGCCGCCAGCAACTTGACCAAGGCCGCCGCCGGCATCTCCCGCGCCAACGGCGCGCCCTGCCCGGCCCACTGCACGGCGAATTCGCTATTGGCCTTGGCGGCTGCCGCCGCGTTGAGCGCCTTGTTGGCGTCGTAGGCAATCGGATAATCGGGCAAGGCCGGGGCATTGGCCTCGAGGCTGGTGAAATTGCGATTGACCATGCCCCGGGCAGGTCGGCCGGAAATGACGCTGGTGACTCGAGTCAAATGGGCGCGAGGGCTTTTGAGGGCTTCGCGATAGGCAACGTTGGCCGAGGATTCGGGACACAGGATGAACGCCGTACCCAATTGCACGGCACTGGCGCCCAGTTGCATGACCGCGGTGATCCCCGCGCCGTCCATAATCCCGCCCGCGGCGATCACTGGCAGCCGGCAGGCCTCGGTCAGCACGCGCACCAGGGCGAACGTGCCCATCTCGCTGTCCTGCTGCGGGTCGAACACCCCACGATGCCCGCCTGCTTCATAACCTTGCGCCACCAGCACGTGCACCCCGGCATGCTCCGCAACTTGCGCTTCGGCCAGGCTGGTTACAGAACACAACAGCACGATGCCGGCGTCCTTGAGCGCATCGATGGCCGATTGCGCCGGCAAGCCGAAATGGAAACTGACCACCGCCGGTTTTTCTTCCAGGAGCATGTTCAGCATGCCAGGGTCTTCGACGAACGAGGTGTAGATCTCGCGCAGTGCCGTTGGCACAGCGACATCGAACTCAGCGAAGAACGGTGCGAGAAACTTCAGCCACTGCGCTTCACGCGCAGCGTCATGAATGGCCGGTGCGTGACAGAACAGATTCACGTTAAAGGGTTTGTCGGTCAGTGCAGCCGTCTCACGCAACATGGCCCGGGCCTGTTCGACATTGCTTGCCCCGATGCCAATAGAGCCGAGCCCACCGGCATTCGACACCGCCGCAGCGAGTTTGGGCGTGGAGACGCCGACCATCGGCGACTGAATGATCGGCAATTCAATGTTCAACAGTGACAACAGAGGATTGGACATGGCGGCACCTGAATGTGATGAGTGAACGCGAACCCTAGAGCTCGCCGGTCAAAAACTGCGCGCGCCCCCCTCCGAACGACCAATCCGCATCGCTGTTTTCCACCAGCGAGACGATCAGATCGTCCGGAGAAAGGTCGCAATCGACTTGCAGTCGTTCGGCCAGCAAGCGGTAAAACGTGACTTTCTGCGCCTGCGTGCGCGGCCGTGAAATCACCGTCAACAACACCACGTTGGCCGAGCGCGGGTACCCCAATCCGGTGTCATGCAGGATCAGTTCTTGCGCACTGTGTTGCGTGACGCTTTGGTAGCGATCACTGAACGGCACATCGAACGCCTCGACCATGGCCTGGTGTGCCGCATCCAGCAACGTGCGCAACTGTTGATCGTCGCGCCCGCGGACAATGTCGAACTTGAGCATTGGCATTTCGATTCACCCTGGTAAAAAAATGGGAGCGAAGAGCTCGCCCCCCGGGACAAAAGAATGGCGTACAAGCCCGCGCCAGCACGCCTTCCAAACCCGAAAGCGTCAAAGTCTATTTGGAGGTGGGCATGGCAAACTCGGCGCCCTTGGCAATGCTGTTCGGCCAGCGCTGCATCACCGATTTCTGCTTGGTGTAAAACCGCACGCCTTCTTCGCCATATGCATGCATGTCACCGAACAGCGAGCGCTTCCAGCCGCCGAAACCGTGCCAGGCCATCGGCACCGGAATCGGCACGTTGATGCCGACCATGCCCACCTGAATGCGGGTGGCGAATTCACGGGCGATGTGGCCGTCACGGGTATAGCAAGCGGTGCCGTTGCCGAATTCATGGGCATTGACCAGGTCCACCGCCTCGGCAAAGTCCTTGACGCGCATGCACGCCAGCACCGGGCCGAAGATTTCCTCTTTATAGATTTTCATCTCGGGGGTGACATGGTCGAAAATCGTGCCGCCCAGCCAGAAGCCTTCGGCACAACCGGCACCGGCCTGCGAGCCATCAAAGCCACGACCGTCGACCAGCATTTCGGCGCCTTCGGCAATGCCCTGTTCGATGTAACCGGTGATGCGCTGCAAGGCGGCAGCCGACACGATCGGCCCCATTTCAGCCGCCAGGTTCATGCCTTCCAGAATCTTCAAGTTGCGGGTGCGTTCCACCAGTTTCGGCATGACCTTGTCGGCCACATCGCCGACAAACACCGCCACCGAAATCGCCATGCAGCGCTCGCCGGCCGAACCGAAGGCTGCGCCAATCAGCGCATCGACCACCTGATCGATATCGGCGTCGGGCATCACCACCATGTGGTTCTTCGCCCCGCCCAGTGCCTGCACACGCTTGCCATGACGGGCGCCGGTTTCGTAGATGTAGTTGGCAATCGGCGTCGAGCCGACAAAGCTCACGGCTTGGACTTGCGGGTGATCAAGCAGTGCATCCACGGCTTCTTTATCGCCCTGCACCACGTTGAACACGCCGTCGGGCAACCCGGCTTCCTTGAACAGTTCAGCAATCAGCAGCGAGGGCGAAGGATCGATCGGGCTCGGCTTGAGCACGAAGGTGTTGCCGCAAGCGATGGCCACCGGGAACATCCACATCGGCACCATCACCGGGAAATTGAACGGCGTGACACCGGCCACCACGCCCAGGGCCTGGCGCACGGTCCAGTTGTCGATGTTGGTGGAGACTTGCTCGGTGTAGTCGCCCTTGAGCAGTTGCGGAATGCCGCAGGCGAACTCGACCACTTCGATACCGCGCGTGACTTCGCCCTGGGCATCGGTGAACACCTTGCCATGCTCCGCGGTAATCATCCGCGCCAGGGTGTCACGGTGCTCGTTGAGCAGCGCCAGAAACTTGAACATGATGCGCGCACGACGCAGCGGCGGCGTCGCCGACCAGGCGGGAAACGCCGCCGCGGCTGACTGAACCGCTGCGTCGACTTCAGAAACATTGGCCAGGGCCACGTGGCCGACCACCGCACCGGTGGCCGGATTGGTGACGTTCTGCGCGCGCCCGGAAGTACCCGGCACTGCGCGGCCGTGAATGTAATGTGCGATGTCTACTGGCTGGTTGCTCATGGCGGGTGTCCCCTGCTGGTGGATAAGAGCCATCTCTTTTTGTTGTTCTGCAAAGTGCCAGGCGCAGCGTCGGCGCGGCTGGTAGAGCCAAAGTAGGCCAGCCGCTGGATCATGTAAAATGATGATTAATGATCTTGTGGATCAGAAATGGTGAACGTAGATTCGCAGCGTTTACGGGGGATGAGCGCTTGCCTCTGTTCATTAAACATTCGGTGAGCACGCGTGTTTAAAGGCGTAGGCGGTTACTGGATGAGAGCTACAAAACCTTGCGTCATTGCCTACGGGTACGCCAGAATCCGCCGGCTTGTGCGCCCTGGGTCCGCTCGGTAACTTGATTCGCGTCACTGCTCATCAGTGATCGGGTTTAGTCGCTCGATGGTTTCACGAGGCGCATCTGCTTCCAGATAGTCAGGTCATTTCATGCCTGCACTTCATGGTAGCTGTGCGCAGGGCGCCTTCGGGCGCGCCGGATTCGTGACTCCCCGGTCGACTAACCTGCGTACAGCTGCCACCCCTTGTTTAGTCGCAAGTCGGTGACGGCTCCACAATTCTGGAGTCCGAAATGATCAAACCTACGCCGAACCCGCCAGACACCGATCCAACCTCCCCGTACGAACCCGACTCAACAAAACTCAACGAAGCCGCCGAACGCGCCCTCGACTTCCACTTCCCCTCGACCGCCGACATCAAAGCCACACCGCGCACCGTCAGCACATTGTTCACCGTCGACCCCGAAGTCACCACCGAAACCCTGATGGTGTACCTGGTGGAAACACTGGCCTCGGTCGATGTCATGGTCCACCAACTGGTCGATCATCTGGAGGGCGGAGATCGCAATGCCCTGCTGGGCATCTCCAACAGCGTGATGCTGGCAGAGATCACCGCGAACCGAGTGCTGGACCAAATCGACCCACCGGAATAACACAAGCCCAACTGACAACCAGGTCAGCTGTCAGGCCGCCTCGCTTTGGCTTTGGCTTTGGCTTTGGCTTTGGCTTTGGCTTTGGCTTTGGCTTTGGCTTTGG
>NZ_RCNY01000043.1:0-152 GCF_004307635.1 Pseudomonas sp. Sample_22 | reverse complement strand
GCTTTGGCTTTGGCTTTGGCTTTGGCTTTGGCTTTGGCTTTGGCTTTGGCTTTGGCTTCGGCTTTTGATCTTCTTGCCGCCTCGAGAGGCCGAGCGCAGGTTCTGCGCAGTGGGCAACCCGGCATGGATGCCGGGTTAGCCGCCCCCGGCCA
>NZ_RCNY01000080.1:0-24631 GCF_004307635.1 Pseudomonas sp. Sample_22 | reverse complement strand
GTTCCTCGCTTGGCAAGCCAGTCAGCAGAACGATAACTGGCGCCAGTTGGTGGCTGACTACATGGTCCTGTACATTCCGCAAACCCTCGACCATTTGCCCAACGATGAAGCCACCCAGCGCACGCAATTGCGCACGATCGAGGCGAGCCTGGACCTGAGCATTGCGCCGGCGCAACTGGCCTTGCCTCGCGCCGAACTCAAGCGCGCGCAAATTCTTGAATACGATGGCGTGCCTATCGCCCAGATCACCTACCTCGATCCGCTCCACGGCCCGTTGGCGCTATGCATCACCCGCTCCAACAGCGGCGGCCGGCCTATCGCCCGGGAGCGTCGACATGGCATGAACATTGTCTATTGGGCGGATATGCAACACGCGTGGATGCTGATCGGGCGTAATTCCATGACCGACCTGGAAGGCATGGCCAAATCACTGCGCGGCCGGCTCAGCACATGATACTTCTTGGCACTTGATCATAAGCTGCCCTGGAGATCATGTCGCGGGCGAGCCAACACTGGTATTTCTGACAGTAGACTACGATCAACAATCCTCCGAAGCTGAGAGCACCTATCTTGAGCGTTCAATGGAGCTCGATCGATGTCTACTTTCTCTAGTAACACCACATTGTGTCGCTACCATCACGACGCTCTCGACCGCCTGGTCGGCAGTGCGCTTCCAACTTCAGACAGCCTCCAACGCTTTTACTGCAAGACTCGCTTGACCACCGAAATTAAGGGATCTGTGCGGCACAGCCTGTTACAGCACGATGACCAGCCATTGGCGCAACAGCAACACCGGGACGGCAGGACGACTGCAACCTTGCTGGCAACCGATCGGCAACGTTCAGTTTGCAACGTGCTTGATGCCACGCAAAACAAGCCCATTGTCTATACCGCCTACGGTCATCGCTCCAGTGAAAACGGCGTGCTCAGTTTGCTGGGGTTTAACGGCGAACGGCCAGACCCGTTGACCGGGCACTATCATCTGGGTAATGGATACCGCCAGTTCAACCCGGTATTGATGCGCTTTAACAGCCCGGACAACTTGAGCCCTTTCGAAAAAGGCGGGTTGAATCCGTATGTGTATTGCGTGGGAGATCCGGTCAATCGCAGCGATCCGACCGGGCACTTTTCCGGCTTGCTGTTGGCAGGAATTATTGGCCTCGTTGTTGGAACGGCTAGTGCTGCGGCAGCAGAGATTGTAGAAGACGATACACTGGCGTATGCACTTGATGGGCTTGCAGTTGTTTCCGCCAGCTTTGCGGCCTTTGCTTTCGGAGGCTATGCGTTTAAGGGTCGCGGGCTTAAGGGTCGTGGGCTGAGGGGTTCCAGAGGTGCTCCTGCACGTGCCCAGACTGGAGACTTTGAAATGCGTTCACTTACATCCAACGCAAATCCCGCGAGGCAACCGGCGTCACCACCGCGTTCATCGCCTTCCAGTAGCCCCAACCAAGGAAGCTTTTCGCGGCCGCAGACATCAGGGTCTGTTAGCCCGAAAATAGAGTTCGGTCGACGCGATAACATCCTGCGGATCCCTAGAGTTCGTAGTCCTCAGAATCCTGAAATAACAAACATACGTACGAGTTAACACCGAAATCAATCCAGCGTCGGCAACCACAACCGAAACCTCGCCCCCCCAAGCGGCGAGGTTTCAACCGTCAACGTGCCACCCTGCGCCTCCAGCGCCCTGCGACTGATCGCCAGCCCCAGACCAAACCCGCCCGTAGCCCGATCACGACTGCGATCCAACCGATAGAACGGTTCGAAGATTCGTTCACGCTCGTCGTCCGGAATACCGATGCCGTCATCATCCACCCAGATTTCACAGCCTTTGGGACACACCTGCACGCCGACCTGGATGCGTTTTTCGCAGTAGCGCATGGCGTTGCGCAACAGGTTCTGCAGGGCGCGGGCGGTCAGCCGCGGGTCGAGGGTGAAGCGTTCGAGCTGACCATGCAACAGTACGTCGATGACGATGTCTGGCGATTGTTCGTCATCGACACTGCCCAAAATGCTGTCGATGAATTCGTCCAGCGACACCTCGACCTGCTCCGGTATCCGTGCCGGATTTTGCAGGCGACTGTAGGACAACAGCTCCAGCACCAACTCATCGAGTTCGCGGATGTGGTCGACCAATCCTTGCAGGCGTTCACGGCTGGCGGCTGGCAGGTCATCGGACAGCGCCAACGCCAGGCCGAAGTCCAGGCGTGTCAGCGGCGTGCGCAATTCATGGGAGACCGCATTGAGCAGGTCACGCTGCTGGTTCAACAGGTTTTCGATGTCGCCGGCCATGGTGTCGAACACATTGGCCAGGCTGCCGATGTTGGAACTCGGGGCAATCTGCGTGCGCTCGCTCAGATGGCCCTTGCCGAAACGTTCAGCCGCGCTTTTCAAGCGTTCCAGATCGCGCCAGTGCGGGCGCAACCACAGCAACAGGCACGCCAGCATGGTCGCGCCGATCAGCACGTTGATGCTCCAGTACAACAGGCTGACATCCATCGGATCCGGCGGCACCACCATGTGCACCACGGTGCGTTCATTCAGCGGCGCCACCGCCAGGGTACGCCAGCCCCAATCGCCCACGCGCACCACGTTCTCACCACGCTGCAAACGTTGCTGCTCATCGACGGATAATCCAGGGTCGTCAATGCTGCTGAGCACAATGTGCAACGGTTTGAACTCACCGTCCATTTCCGCTGCCAGCGCGGGCCACTGCTCGGTCGGCACGGCTTTGAATTGTTTGACGATGAGGGTTTGCAAGCCTCGGGAGTAATCGAGGTTGTAAGTGATGAATCGGTCGTGGAAAACCTTGATCACCAGGTCCGGCACCAGGTAAATCGCCGCGCTGAACGAGACGATGGTCACCAGGTACAGACGAAAGAGGATTCTGAACATGGCCTCAGCATTCCCACTCGGAACGGCTGAACAGGTAACCCTTGCCCCACACGGTCTTGATCTTGCGCGCCTCGCCGGCGTGGTCGTCGAACTTGCGCCGCAGCTTGGAGATCGCCACGTCCACCGAGCGGTCGGTGCCGTTGAATTCGATGCCGCGCAAGCGTTGCAGGATCTGGTCACGGCTCAGCACTTCACCGGCATGCCGGGCCAGCACCACCAGCAGGTTGTACTCGCCGCTGGACATTTCCACCGACTGACCGCGCCAGGTCACGGTGCGCTCGGACAGGTCGATGCACAAATTGCCGATGAGGATCCGGTCGTTGGCGGTTTGCGGCTCGCTGAGGCTGCTGCGCCGCAGCAACGTGCGCACCCGTGCCAGCAGAACCCGCGGTTCGCACGGCTTGGTGACGTAATCGTCAGCGCCCATTTCCAGCCCCAGCACCTGATCGTGGCTGTCGTCGCGGGCGGTGAGCATCAGAATCGGCAGCGCCGCCGAATCGGCACGCAACAAGCGGCAGACTTGCAGGCCATCGAGGCCTGGCAGCATCAGATCGAGGATCACCAGGTCCGGCGGATTGAGCCGCGCACGCTCGCGCACATGATCGCCGCGGCCGATCACGCTGACGGAATAACCGTTGCGCTCCAGATAGCTGGCAATCAGTTCAGCGAGGGCAGTGTCGTCTTCGACCAGGAGGATGTTGGGCATGGGGTGTTTCCAGAAGTGCAGTGGCGCCAGTCAGGACCTAATCGCTGGCAAGCCAGCTCCCACAGGGTCTGATGTGAACACAAATTGTGTGTGCAGCCTCAACCACTGTGGGAGCTGGCTTGCCAGCGATAGCGGCCTGACAGGCGCAAAAAGATTCAAGGCTTGAAGGATATACGCCCACACACACTCCTGAGTAAAACCCTTACACAATTTCACACAGCGCCTACAAAGCTTCACCGCTACCCTCGCCGACGCCCAGTAGGATGCTGGGGGTCATTATTGGGGTAATTCATGTCAAAGAAACTGCTTGCCAGGCTCAGCCTTTTGGCCCTGGCGTTGACGTTGAGCGCGTGCGACAAGTCCTCGATCGCCGAGGAACAGCCACCCTTGGCCAGCGTTCGCATCGAAACCATCGAAGCCCGACCGCTGTCGATCAGCAGCGAATTGAGCGGGCGTATTGCCGCGCCGCGCATTGCTGAAGTGCGTGCCCGAGTGGCTGGCGTGGTCCTGCAACGCACCTTCCGCGAAGGCAGCGACGTGAAAAAAGGCGACGTGCTGTTCCGTATTGATCCGGCGCCGTTCAAGGCTGACTTCGATAGCGCCGAAGCCGCGCTGCGCAAAGCCGAAGCCAATGCGTTCCAGGCGAAACTGCAGGAACAGCGCTACGCCCAGTTGATCGACGACAAGGCCATCAGCGGTCAGGATTACGACAATGCGCGGGCCAACGCACGGCAGACCGCCGCCGATGTCGCCGCCAGCAAAGCTGCGGTTGAACGTGCCAGGCTGAACCTGGGTTACGCCACCGTCACCGCACCGATTTCCGGACGCATCGGCCGTGCGCTGGTCACCGAAGGAGCGCTGGTCGGGCAGAACGAAACCACGCCGCTGGCATTGATTCAGCAACTGAATCCGATTCACGCCGACCTGACCCAATCGACCCGTGAACTCAATGACCTGCGCCGCGCATTCCGCTCCGGCCAGCTTGAAGAAGTCGGTCAAGGACAGGCCAAAGCCACGCTGATTCAGGACGACGGTAGCCTCTATCCGTTGCCGGGCAAATTGCTGTTCAGCGATATCACGGTCGACCCGGGTACCGGCCAGATCATTCTGCGCAGCGAATTCCCCAACCCCGACCTTGACCTGTTGCCCGGCAGTTTCGTGCGCGTGCGCCTGGAGCAAGCGGTCAATCAACAAGGCATCAGCGTGCCGCAGCGGGCGATCCAGCGCGACAGCGCCGGTATTGCGCAAGTGCTGCTGCTCGACGCTGAACAGCGCATCAGCCAGCAACCGGTGGAATTGGGCCAGGTGCAGAACGACCGCTGGGTCGTCACCCGCGGTCTCAAACCGGGCGACCGCATCGTCACCGAAGGCCTGCAACATGCCCGCCCCGGCGAGAAAGTGCAGATCGACGACTCCCCTCTTCCACTTGCCCAGGTTTCTGGCCAGTAAGCAGGACGCTTGTATATGCCGCAGTTTTTTATCGACCGCCCGGTGTTTGCCTGGGTGGTCGCCCTGTTCATCCTGCTGGCCGGTGCCCTGGCCATCCCGCAGTTGCCGGTGGCGCAGTACCCCGATGTCGCGCCGCCGCAAATCGAAATCTACGCGGTGTACCCGGGCGCTTCAGCGCAGACCGTGGACGAAAGCGTGGTCAGCCTGATCGAGGAAGAACTCAACGGTGCTGATCACCTGCTGTATTTTGAATCGCAAAGCAGCCTCGGCAGCGCCACGATCAAGGCGACGTTCCAGCCCGGCACCGACCCGGAGATGGCCCAGGTGGATGTGCAAAATCGCCTGAAAGCCGTGGAGTCGCGTCTGCCGCAAGCGGTGAACCAGCAGGGTTTGCAGGTAGAAAAAGTCTCCGCCGGTTTCCTGTTGTTGATCACCCTCACCTCCAGCGACGGCAAGCTCGACGACGTGGCGCTCAGCGATTATCTGGCGCGCAACGTGATGAACGAGATCAAGCGCCTGGACGGCGTCGGCAAGGCGCAGCTGTATGGCGCCGAACGAGCGATGCGCATCTGGATCGACCCGCAGAAGCTGATCGGTTTCAACCTCACCCCGGCGGATGTCAACGCGGCCATCGTCGCCCAGAACGCCCAGGTCTCGGCCGGCAGCATCGGTGATTTGCCGAGCCGCCGCAGCCAGGAAATCACCGCGACCATTCTGGTCAAAGGCCAGTTATCGACGCCGGAAGAATTCGCCGACATCGTGCTCAAGGCCAATCCCGATGGCACGACGGTGCGCATCGGCGATGTCGCGCGGGTCGAGATCGGCAGCCAGGAATACCAGTTTTCCACGCGTCTGAACGGCAAGCCGTCGACCGCTGTCGGCGTGCAACTCTCGCCCGGCGCCAATGCCCTCAACACCGCCACCCTGGTGCGGGCGAAGATGGACGAGCTGTCGCGCTACTTCCCGGCGAACGTCGAATACAAGATTCCCTACGACACCTCGCCGTTCGTCAAAGTCTCCATCACCAAAGTGGTCTACACCCTCGGCGAGGCGATGTTGCTGGTGTTCGCCGTGATGTTTCTGTTCCTGCAAAACATCCGCTACACGCTGATCCCGACGCTGGTGGTGCCGGTGGCGCTGATGGGCACCTTTGCGACCATGCTCGCCCTGGGTTTCTCGATCAACGTGCTGACCATGTTTGGCATGGTGCTGGCCATCGGTATCCTGGTCGACGACGCCATTGTGGTGGTGGAGAACGTCGAGCGAATCATGGCCAACGAGGGCCTGTCGCCCAAGGACGCCACGCGCAAAGCCATGAAGCAGATCACCGGGGCGATCATCGGCATCACCCTGGTGCTGGTCGCGGTGTTTATTCCGATGGCATTCATGCAGGGTTCGGTCGGGGTGATCTACCGGCAGTTTTCGCTGTCGATGGCCACCTCGATCCTGTTCTCGGCGTTCCTCGCCCTGACCCTGACCCCGGCGCTGTGCGCGACCCTGCTCAAACCGATCGCCAAGGGTGAGCATCATGAAAAAAGCGGATTCTTTGGCTGGTTCAACCGTCGTTTCGAGCAACTGACCGACCGCTATCAGGGCTGGGTCGCCTATGCCCTCAAACGCACCGGCCGCTATCTGTTGATCTACGGTGTGCTGCTGGTGGGTCTGGGATTGTGCTTCGCGCGCCTGCCCTCTTCGTTTTTGCCGGTGGAAGATCAGGGCTACACCATTACCGACATTCAGTTGCCGCCCGGCGCCACCAAGAACCGTACCGTGCAGGTGGCCGAACAGATCGAAGCGCATAACGCCGGTGAGCCGGGTATCGGCGACAGCGTGGTGATTCTCGGTTTCAGCTTCTCCGGTAGCGGGCAGAACGCGGCGCTGGCGTTCTCGACACTCACGGATTGGTCGCAACGTGGCAGCGATGACTCGGCAAGCTCGATTGCCGATCGCGCCAACATCGCCCTGAGCCAGATCAAGGACGCCATGGCCTTCTCTGTGCTGCCGCCTCCGGTGGACGGCCTCGGTACCTCCAGCGGTTTCGAGTTCCGCTTGCAGGATCGCGGCGGCCTCGGCCACGCCACGTTGATGCAGGCCCGCAGCGAGTTGCTGGCGGCCGCCGAAAAGAGCCCGATCCTGATGAACGTGCGCGAAAGCGCCCTGGCCGAAGCGCCGCAGGTGCAATTGATCGTCGACCGCAAAGAGGCCAATGCCTTGGGCGTGTCCTTTGCCGACATCGGCAGCGTGCTGTCCACCGCCGTCGGTTCGACTTACATCAACGATTTCCCCAATCAAGGGCGGATGCAACGCGTTGTGGTGCAGGCCGAGGGCGACCAACGCAGTCAGGTTGACGACCTGTTGAAGATCCACGTGCGTAACAACAGCGGAAAAATGGTGCCGCTCTCGGCTTTCGTCCAGGCCAAATGGATTCAAGGCCCGGCGCAATTGACCCGCTACAACGGTTACCCGGCAGTGGCCATTTCCGGTGAACCGACACCCGGCCACAGCACCGGCGAAGCCATGGCCGAGATCGAACGGCTGGTGGCATTGGGGCCTGTGGGACTGGGTCAGGAATGGACCGGGCTGTCCTTGCAGGAACGCCTTTCCGGCAGTCAGGCACCGATCCTGCTCGGGTTGTCGCTGCTGATCGTGTTCCTGTGCCTGGCGGCGCTGTATGAGAGCTGGTCGATTCCGACGTCGGTGCTGCTGGTGGTGCCGCTGGGTGTGCTCGGCGCCGTGCTGGCGGTAACCCTGCGCGGGATGCCCAACGATGTATTCTTCAAGGTCGGGTTGATCACCATCATTGGCCTGTCGGCGAAGAACGCGATCCTGATCATCGAATTCGCCAAGAGCCTGTACGACGAAGGCCACGACCTGCTCGACGCCACCTTGCAAGCGGCACGCCTGCGGTTGCGGCCCATCGTGATGACATCGCTGGCATTCATCCTCGGCGTGGTGCCCCTGGCGATCGCCACCGGCGCCAGCTCGGCGAGCCAGCAAGCCATCGGCACCGGGGTCATCGGCGGGATGATCAGCGCGACGTTGGCGGTGCTGTTTGTGCCAGTGTTTTTTGTGGTGGTGATGAAACTGGTGCGTAAACGCCACAAATAAACCTGACCCAACACAAATCCCTGTGGGAGCGGGCTTGCCCGCGATGAAGCCATCACACTCAACATCTATGTTGACTGTAACTCCGCTATCGCGGGCAAGCCCGCTCCCACAGGGATCTCATCGTCTTCGGATTGTGGTCATAACAGACTGCGCTGGGCTAAGGTGTCTGCAATGCCTTGACTCATTGAGCCTCCATGCCCTTCCTCACCCACACGCACCCACGCCTGTCCGCCGCCGCCACCTTTGGTGTCGCGGCCGGGGTCCTTGTTCCGGCCGATTCAATCATCAGCAAAATCCTCATTGGCTGGAACGTCGGGGTCTGGACTTACCTGATTCTGATGTTCTGGCTTGCCGCGCGCTCCAAGGCGGCTGACGTCAAACGCATTGCCGACATCGAAGACGAGAATGCCGGGCTGGTGCTGTTCGTGGTGTGCATTGCAGCGATTGCCAGCCTGGCGACCATTGCCGTCGAACTGGCCGGCAGCAGGGACCTGGAAACCACCCGCAAACTGCTGCATTACGGCTTCACCGCACTGACAGTAATCGGTTCGTGGCTATTGATCGGGGTGATTTTCAGCGTGCATTACGCGCGGCTGTTTTACACCTGGGAAGGCAAGGAGCCAGCACTGCGCTTTGCCGAAGGGCTGACAACGCCCAACTACTGGGACTTTCTGTACTTCTCGTTCACCATCGGCGTGGCGGTGCAGACATCGGATGTTGGCGTGGCGACCCGGGATCTGCGCAAGATCGTGCTGGCGCAGTCGTTGATCGGTTTTCTGTTCAATACCTCGATTCTCGGGTTCTCTATCAATATTGCGGCAGGGCTATTCAATTGATCCCTGCACAAACGTTCTAGTCATGGTCTCCCTCAAAGACGTTAAATGAGCCGTGATTTCCGCCCCGCAGGTGCCGCATGACTTCTCACAACTGGCTCGATCTGGCCCAGGACGCCGACACCGGCATCGAGACCCTGCGCGCGCATTTCGAGGGGCATGCCTATGATCCGCACTGGCATGACAGTTATCTGGTGGGCGTTACCGAGCAAGGGGTGCAGCAGTTCAATTGTCGGCGTGCCAGGCATCAGAGCACGCCGGGCAAGGTGTTTTTGCTGGAACCAGGCGATATTCACGACGGCGATGCGCCGACCGCCGACGGTTTTACCTATCGCATGTTGTACCTCGACCCGCAGTGGTTGCAGCGCGAACTCGGTGCCGTGTTCAACGATGCCCCGGACAACAGCGAGTTGAGTTTCGCCACCACCCTGGCCAATGATTCGCGCCTGGCCCAGGCCACCAGTCTTGCCTTTGAGACACTGCACGGTGGTGAACTGAAGATCGTCCGCCAGACCGCTCTCGATGGCTTGCTCGAACGCCTGACCTGCCACCTGCATTGGCGCACTCGCTATGGCGAAGATCCGCGCTTGCCCCTGGTTGCGCAAAAGGCTCGGGAATACCTGCACGCCAACGCACAAACGGACATCGGCCTCGACCAACTGGCCGCCGCCACCGGCGTCGACCGCTTTCGCCTGACCCGCGCCTTCAAGGCTGCCTACGGCATCGCGCCCCACGCGTACCTGGTGCAATTGCGCCTGGCCACAGCGCGTCGAATGCTCGCCCGAGGCGCACAACCGGCCACGGTGGCAATGACGTTGGGTTTTGCCGACCAGAGTCACCTGGGCCGCTGGTTCGTGCGCGCCTACGGTCTGACGCCGGCGCTGTACCGCAAGCGCTGCTCAAATCTTCCAGACAGATAAACGCCTGGTTGGTGAAGATCACGTTCACTGATCTTCACCGGAGCTAGCCTGCGATGCTGTCCTCTTTTCCGACGTTTCTTCCGTTTTTGCTGTTTGCCTTCGTGGCTTCGATCACCCCGGGCCCGACCAACATTCTGGTGCTGAGCAACAGCGCCCGATTCGGCTTGTCCGCCGCTGTTCCGATCATTCTTGGCGCCTGTGCCAGCGCCGCGTTGCTGGTGTTGCTGGTGGGCACGGGCGCCGGGACTACGCTGAGCCAATGGCCGCTGTTGCAAACGCTCATGCAATGGGCCGGCGTGGCGTGGCTGAGTTATCTGGCCTGGCAAATCTTCCGCGCCCCTGCCGTGGCGATTGCCTGCGAGAATGCCGAAAAGCGCCTGGGCCTGCTGGGCGCGGCGAGCCTGCAATGGATCAACCCGAAAACCTGGATGATGGCCCTGGCGGTGGTCAGTGTGTTTGCCGGCACCGGTGAAAACCGCTTGGCGCGTGTGCTGACTCTGTCGCTGGCGTTTTTTTTGATATCGCTGCCGTGTCTCGGCGCTTGGGCTTTGCTTGGCGCCGGTTCCGCACGCTGGTTGCGCTCACCTCCTGCCATGCAACGCTTCAACCGCTGCATGGGCCTGTTGCTGCTGGGTTCAGCCTGGCTGAGCCTGCTGAGCTGAGCGCCATCGGTCGGCTTTTGTCGGACTGTGACTCATCGAACACTTGACGACAGATTCAATTTTGGTGTCTTCTGAAACCGGTTTCAGCGCTATGCGCTCAGCCTTATAAATCCAATAAGAAGGTTTCAGACCGTGAACGATTTCTCCGCCGCCCAGCGCAGCCGCGTGACCATGCTCGACGTGGCCGAACACGCCAAGGTCTCCAAGGCCAGCGTTTCGCGGTTCATCGGCGAAGACCGCGCCCTGCTTTCCGACGCCATTGCCCGGCGCATCGAACAGTCGATTGCCGAACTGGGCTATCGGCCGAACCAGATGGCCCGCGGCCTCAAACGTGGGCGCACCCGTCTTATCGGCATGCTGGTGGCCGATATTCGCAACCCTTATTCAATCGCTGTGATGCACGGGGTAGAAACCGCCTGCCGAAAGCACGGCTACAGCCTGGTGGTGTGCAACACCGACCGCGACGACGAGCAGGAACGCCAGCACCTGGCCCTGCTGCGCTCGTACAACATCGAAGGTCTGATCGTGAACACCCTCGGCCATCACCGCGACGAACTGCATGAACTGCACCGGGAAATGCCCATGGTGCTGGTGGATCGCAAAGTCGAAAACCTGGACAGCGACATCGTCGGCCTGGATAACCCGGCGGCCGTCGAAATGGCCCTCACACACCTTGAAGAACGCGGCTACCGCGATGTGTTGATGGTGACTGAACCGTTTGACGGCACCAGTTCGCGGATTGAGCGGGTCAGCAGTTTCAAGGCGCAAATCGCCCTGCGCCCGGCCCTTCAAGGCAGCATTATCGAAACCGGCAGCGAACTGACCGAACAGCTCAAAACCTTCCTCGGCACAACCGGCCCCGGCCCGAAAGCGCTGTTTTGCGCGAACGGTATTGCGGCGTTGGCCAGTACCCATGCGCTGCGCGAGTTGCAGTGTGATCTGTTTAACGACGTCGGCCTGATTGCGCTGGATGATCTGGATTGGTACCCGTTGGTGGGTAGCGGGATTACGGCCCTCGCGCAGCCGACCACCGAGATTGGCGCCAGCGCGTTTGAGTGTTTGCACAAGCGCTTGCGTGGGGATGACGGGGCGGTGCGGACCCTGGATTTTTCGGCGCGGTTGATTGTGCGAGGGTCGACCCTTGGGAATTTCGGTTGACTGTGATGGCCTCATCGCTGGCAAGCCAGCTCCCACAGAATTTGTGCTGGATATCAAATTTGTGTTCGACACATGTCCCCTGTGGGAGCTGGCTTGCCAGCGATGAGGCCCTGAAGGTCACCCACTATTTTTTTGAACAAAAATGAAACC
Organism: Pseudomonas sp. Sample_22; assembly: GCF_004307635.1. NCBI lineage: Bacteria > Pseudomonadati > Pseudomonadota > Gammaproteobacteria > Pseudomonadales > Pseudomonadaceae > Pseudomonas > Pseudomonas sp. Sample_22. Next base: position 12,753 of record NZ_RCNY01000080.1, on the reverse strand, counting down.
GGTTTCAGAGGTAGAAAAACAATGAACAAACCCGCCGTTTCCATCAGCCTTTCCAGCTACGGCGCCGATCTGGTGCGCCAGCGCGGCCAAGGCAGTTTCATCGCCGTACTGGCCGCCGCCGGGGCCACGCGCATCGAATGGCGTGAAGAGCTGCTGACCTTTGAGAACCCCGCACACCTGGCCGACGCGACTCGGGCCGAGGGCCTGGAAAGCGTCTATTCCTCGCCCATGGAATTGTGGCTGGCCGGCCAATCCAAGCCCAATCCGCAACTGATCACCGCGTTGCAACGTGCCCAGGCGTTTGGCGCCAAATGGCTGAAAGTGTCGCTGGGTTATTTCACCGACAACAGCGATTTGCACAGCCTTGCCCGGACACTCGGCGAACACCCGGTGCAATTGCTGGTGGAAAACGACCAGACCTTGCACGGTGGCCGCATCGAACCGTTCCAGCGTTTCTTCAATGAAGTCGAGCAACACACGCTGCCGATCAAAATGACCTTCGATATCGGCAACTGGCAGTGGCAGGACCAGTCCGCCACCAACGCGGCCCGGTTGCTCGGTCGTCACGTCGGTTATGTGCATTGCAAAGCCGTCATGCGCCGCGCCGACGGCAAACTGGTCGCCATCCCGCCCGCCGCCAGCGACCTGCAACAGTGGGAACAGTTGCTGCGGCACATGGCCCACGGCGTCATGCGCGCTGTCGAATACCCGCTGCAAGGCGAGGACCTGGTGCAACTGACCTCCGAACACGTCAGCGCCCTCGCCCACCTCGGCCAATCGTCGCTGGAGAACGCCCATGTCTGAGATCGATATCCTCTCGTTCGGCGAAACCATGGCGATGTTCGTCGCCGAGCAAACCGGCGACCTGGCCAGCGTCAGCGCTTTCCATAAACGCATTGCCGGGGCGGACAGCAATGTCGCCATTGGCCTGTCGCGCCTGGGTTTCAACGTGGCATGGCTGAGCCGGGTCGGCGCCGACTCACTGGGCCGCTTCGTGATCGACACGCTGGAGAAAGAAGGCCTGGATTGCCGTCACGTCGACATCGACCCCGCGCACCCCACCGGTTTCCAGCTCAAGTCGCGCACCGACGATGGCAGTGATCCGGTGGTCGAGTACTTTCGCCGTGGCTCGGCGGCCAGTCACCTGTCGCCGCATTCGATCGTTCCCGACTTGCTCAAGGCACGGCATCTGCACGCCACCGGCATTCCTCCGGCGCTGTCGGAAACGGCGCGGCAGATGTCGTTCGAGCTGATGACCCGCATGCGCGAAGCCGGGCGCAGCGTGTCGTTCGACCCCAATCTGCGCCCGAGCCTGTGGGCCAGCGAGCAGCAGATGATCACCGAGATCAACCGCCTCGCCACCCTCGCCCATTGGGTGCTGCCGGGACTGAGCGAAGGTCGCCTGCTCACAGGTTTCGAAGACCCGGCCGACATCGCCGCCTTCTACCTTGATCAGGGGGTCGAAGCCGTCGCGATCAAACTGGGGCCGCATGGCGCCTATTACCGCACGCATCTTGATCAAGGCTTCGTTGCCGGTATGCCTGTGCAAACCGTGGTCGACACGGTCGGTGCCGGCGACGGATTCGCCGTCGGCATGATCAGCGCGCTCCTGGAAAACCACAGCTTTGCCGACGCCGTGCAACGGGCCAACTGGATTGGCAGCCGCGCGGTGCAGAGTCGGGGGGATATGGAAGGGTTACCCACCAGAGCCGAGATGGATATTGCTCGTTCCCACGCTCCTGCGTGGGAACGCAGCCTCTGACGCTCTGCGTCACGGGGACGCGGAGCGTCCCTTGAGGCATTCCCACGCCGAGCGTGGGAACGATCACCGTTACCTGCTGCGACAAAAACAACAAGCTCAGGAGCACCACCCATGAAAACCGCAACGCTCGCCACCCGCCGCTGGTGGTACATCATGCCCATCGTGTTCATCACCTACAGCCTGGCGTATCTGGACCGCGCCAACTACGGTTTCGCCGCTGCCTCCGGGATGGCCGCCGACCTGATGATCACCCCGGGCCTGTCGTCGATGCTCGGCGCGCTGTTCTTCCTTGGCTACTTCTTCTTCCAGGTGCCGGGGGCGATCTACGCGCAGAAACACAGCGTGAAGAAACTGATTTTCGTCAGCCTGATCCTCTGGGGCAGCCTCGCGACGTTGACCGGCATTGTCTCCAACGCTTACTGGCTGATCGTCATCCGCTTCATGCTCGGCGTGGTGGAAGCCGCGGTGATGCCGGCGATGCTGATCTACCTGTGCCACTGGTTCACCCGCGCCGAACGCTCGCGGGCCAACACCTTCCTGATCCTCGGCAACCCGGTGACCATGCTGTGGATGTCAGTGGTCTCGGGTTATCTGGTGCAGCATTACAGCTGGCGCTGGATGTTCATCATCGAAGGCCTGCCGGCGGTGCTCTGGGCCTTCATCTGGTGGCGTCTGGCCGATGATCGTCCGTCCCAGGCCAAGTGGCTCAACGATCAGGAAAAGCACGATCTGGAAAGCGCACTGGCAGCCGAACAGGTCGGCATCAAGGCCGTGAAGAACTACGCCGAAGCGTTTCGCTCGCCGAAAGTGATCCTCCTGGCGCTGCAGTTTTTCTGCTGGAGCATCGGTGTCTACGGTTTCGTCTTGTGGCTGCCGTCGATCCTCAAGGCCGGTGCGCAAATGGACATGGTCGAGGCCGGCTGGCTGTCAGCGTTGCCCTATCTGGCGGCGGTGATCGGCATGCTGCTGGTGTCCTGGGGTTCGGACAAACTGCAAAAACGCAAACGCTTCGTCTGGCCACCGCTGCTGATCGCCTCGATTGCTTTCTACGGTTCCTACGCGCTGGGTGCCGAACATTTCTGGTGGTCGTACACCCTGCTGGTGATTGCCGGGGCCTGCATGTACGCGCCGTACGGTCCTTTCTTCGCGATCATCCCGGAAATCCTCCCGGCCAACGTCGCCGGCGGCGCCATGGCGTTGATCAACAGCATGGGCGCACTGGGTTCGTTTGGCGGCTCTTATCTGGTCGGTTACCTGAACAGCGCCACCGGTTCGCCCGGCGCCTCGTACTTGCTGATGAGCGGCGCGCTGATGTTCTCGGTGGTGCTGACCATTTTGCTCAAACCCGGTGCCAGCGACCGGGAGCGGCCCACAGTTACGCGTTCCCTGAGCGCTCAATCCTGAATTCAATTGAGAACATGAAGATGAAAAAGCAGGTCGTTCTGTACAAGAAACTCTCGCCCCAGCTGATGGCTCGTCTGCAGGCGCACACCGACGTGACGCTGATCGAAAGCCTGGACGCCGAAGGCCTGGCCAAACTGCGCGACGCCCTGCCCCGTGCCCACGGTTTGCTTGGCGCCAGCCTGAAACTGGATGCCGAGCTGCTGGACCTGGCCCCCAATCTGCAAGCCATCGCCAGCGTCTCGGTGGGCGTCGACAACTACGACATCGACTACCTGACCGAGCGGCGCATCCTGCTCAGCAATACGCCGGACGTGCTTACCGAAACCACCGCCGACACCGGTTTCGCGCTGATTCTGGCCACCGCCCGGCGCGTGGTGGAACTGGCCAACATGGTTCGTTCAGGGCAATGGAAACGCAACATCGGCCCGGCGCATTTCGGCAGCGACGTGCACGGTAAAACCCTCGGCATCATCGGCATGGGCCGCATCGGCGAAGCCCTGGCCCAGCGCGGGCACTTCGGCTTCGGCATGCCGGTGATCTACCACAGCCACTCGCCGAAACCGGCAGCCGAACAACGCTTCAATGCGCAATACCGAAGCCTGAGCGAACTGTTGCAGCAAGCGGATTTCATCTGCCTGACGCTGCCATTGACCGCTGAAACCGAAGGGATGATTGGCGCCGAACAGTTCGCGCTGATGCGCCCGGACAGCATCTTCATCAACATTTCACGGGGCAAGGTTGTCGATGAGGCAGCTTTGATCGATGCGTTGCGTACGGGGCAGATCCGCGCGGCGGGGCTGGATGTGTTCGAGCGTGAACCACTTGATCAGGACTCGCCGTTGCTGCAATTGAGCAATGTGGTAGCTACCCCGCACATCGGCTCGGCCACCCATGAGACTCGGGAGGCAATGGCCCGGTGTGCCGTGGATAATCTGCTGATGGCGCTGGCGGGTGAACGGCCGGGGAATCTGGTGAATGGGCGTGCCTGGCCCTAAGGTTTTGGCACCACGTCTATATAGACCGGGTCCGACAACACTCCGCCTGGAAATCGACTGCGCACCCCAATGTTCACTGGTAGACCGACAATCATGTTGAACAGCGTGTGATGGAGGACAGTGATATCCGTTGGGCGAAATAGAACGCTGACCCGATAGCCAATCGGTCCTTGGCCCAGCGGCGCATCCCAGGCAATTGAAACGGTCCGGTTTTCGTTGGCGGTGATCCGAAGGTTGCGCGGTGGATTCGATGTATTGCCGGTTGTGAATTTCGTTATGGCGGGCAAGGAAAGGTTACCGGCGGCATCTTTGGCTTTTACCTCAAAAATATCCGTGACACCCGCGATGAAACCGGTGACCGGATGGCTTGTGCCACTGACCGAGGTCCAGTTGCCGTTGTTTCGGCGGACCTCGTATCCGGTAACCCGCACATTGTCTTGCGACGCGTCCCACTCAAGGCGTGCACTATCAGTCACCACGGGCGTGAGCCTGACGCCTTTAGGGCGAGTCGGCGGCACACGGTCATGGGTTGTCACGTTGATTGAAGCCGGGCGCGCTGCAAGCGGCCCCTCGGGCCGCCGAGGTTGAACCTGGAACGCATACTCCACGCCGGCCACCAGACCAGTCGCAATATATTCACGCATAGTGGTGTGTACAGTGGGCCGTCCCGGGCAGGTGATTTCATAGTCGATCAGATACGAAGAATCTTCGGGCCGGTCCCATGTCAGCCACGCTTCGGAGAAGGTTCTGCCAGGATTGCGCAGATTACGCGGTTGCGTCCTGTCGGGACCTATGGTGACTATAGTGCTTGAGGGAAGCGAATAACCGCTCTCGTTAAAGGCCCTGACTTCAATGAAATACGACGTGTCGGGGGCCAGGTATGACAAAACGTACCCCGGCCGGTTGGTTTCATATCGGCCGATGGCCGTCGGGTGCTGGTCAGGCAAGCCGTAGGCCATTTCCCAGTTCGACGCGGCATTCGCCGCCCAGCCCACCGTTACCTTATCGAAACTCACCACGGCCTGTGGCGTGCCAGGTTTCGACGGCAACGGTGGCCCGTCCAGGGTCTTTTGCGTGATACGCGCAGGACGATCCGACTCCCCGTTGTGATTGCGCGCATTCACCTCGAAAAAGTAGAGAGTATTTTTGATCAGGCCGGTCAGCGTTTCCCGCACGTGTTCGGTGATGACCGTACTGGTCTCGCCGTCGGGCTCCGCACCATAACGGATGACATAATCGTCTGCCCCCGTCGAGGCGGACCACTGCAACTCCATCGTGGTAACCGCCGACGTTGCCCTCAGGTCCGTGGGCATGGCGGGTACCTGTAACGTTTGCTTAACAAGCCGAGTCGGTGGCGAGTCGCCGATGTTATTGGACGAGCGAACGTCAAAGTAGTAGCCGGTGCCGGAGGCCAATCCGCTGATGGTGTGGTTGGTACTGAGCGATACCTTGGTGTCAAGGACTGGCCCGCTGAGGGCAAGACCAAAACTGATCTTGTAGCTGGAGGCATTGGCGGGGCCGGACCAGGTCAGGGCCATGGAATTCCTGGACGGCGTGGCGGTGAGATGGGTCGGGCTTGTCGGCACCAGACTCGCAGGTTTGGTCGTCGCCGTCGCGTCCCTGCTCAGAGCCGACTCTTCATCATCCTTGAGTCCGAAAGCGCAAATGCGATACCGCGTGTTCGGATTGAGGCCGGTGAGCGAATGTCGCACCAACCTGATCGGGAGATCGATCTCGCCCATTACCGTCCCGTCGATATCCCACTTCAAACGGGTTGCGGTCTGCCCTCCTCCGGAATGGTACACCCAGGTGACGGCAATGGACGACTCCGATTGGGCCACGGCAGAAATGGCGGCCGGCGGGACGACTCTCATAATGTCGGACAGTGGTGCTTCACGCTCGCTCATTCAATAGCCTAATGCAGAGTCATCATGCCCTCCATTGAGCATCATGAACCTGCGTTGCACCACTGACAGAACTGTTGGTAGCCGCCGGGCATTTTCCATGCTACCGCCCGCCAGTTGTGTGTAAACGGTATTCAGCTTGGCTGTTGTTCCAGCAATTGCGTCGCACAGCAGACGATCCGCCGACACGCCTCGCCCAGGCGTGCCTGGTCCACCACCAGGCCAATCCGGATATGCCCCGCCGCACTCGGCCCGAATGCCTCGCCGGCCAGTACCGAGACGCCATACCCCTCCAGCAAGCGCTCGGCGAATACCTGGGCGTCAACTCCGGTTTCACGAACATCGACCATGACGAACATGCCGCCGTCGGGTTTCACCGCCCTAAGTCCCTGGCAATCGGCCAGCCTGTCGCAAACCAGGTCTCTACGCAGACGATACTCGTCACGCATCTGCTCAAGCTGCGGTAAATCGGCGTCAAGGGCGACCACAGCCGCCTTCTGCACGAATTCCGGCAAGCCGAACAGCATGCACAGCGACAGGTGGATCAAGTGTTGGGTCAGAGACTTGGGGCCGATCACCCAACCCACCCGCCAGCCACTCATGGCGTGGGATTTGGACAGGCTGTCAAGCGTCGCCGTACGCTCGGCCATGCCTGGCAGACTCGCTGGACTGATGTGTTTGCCTTCGTATAACAGATCGCTGTAAACCTCATCACTGATCAACCAGAGATCATGTTCGATGCACAACTGTGCGAGGGTCTGCCAGATGGGCAGCGACAGGCTGGCACCCGATGGGTTGTTCGGACTGTTAAGCAACATCGCCCGGGTCCTGGGCGTAATCAACGCGGCGACGTCGGCCGGATCAACCCGAAAGCCATTCTCCGGACGCACCGCCACCGGAACCACTCTGGCCCCGCAGGCGCCGAACACACCTTCGTAGGTCACGTACATCGGTTCGGCGACGATCACCTCGTCGCCTGGATCGAGCAGGCATTGCGCGACGCTGTACACCGCGCATTGCGCCCCGGGCATGACCACCACATGATCCGCCTCGACCACCTGGCCGCTACGTCGCGCATGGCGCCGGGCGATGCTGTTGCGCAGCGAGCGGTTGCCACGCACCGGCGAGTAATGGGTATCGCCAGCCAGCAGGCTGTCGATGGCAGCCTGGACAATGGGTTTGGGGGTGTCAAAGTCAGGGTCCCCGACCGACAGCAACAACACGTCGACGCCTTGCTCTATCAATTCCAGTGCTCGGTCGTGAATGTGCCAGGCCGCTGCTCCGTCGCCGGCAATTCGTTGGGTCAAGGCTGAATAGCGCATTTACTTCTCCTGTTGCGCGAAGTCCTGCCTAAACCCTACCTTAAATCACGAAACACGCCACCATTACGTTCATGTCTCGGCCTCGGAGGCAGTTCAAGGCGGGCGGCGCTGATCTGGTTGGCAGAGCGATGCGGGTTGAGCTTTCTGCAAAACCGCGGGATCGCGGTCGAACAGTTCCCGGCGCGTCTACCAAGCCCATACCAGGTGTTTCATCAACTCCTACATGTACAGGTTGCAAAATCCCACGCGAACAACACTCAAGGACGACAGAAACGTCTCGAACCTCTGATTTAAAGTGGCGTACCTGTTATTTCTTACAGGTTTCAAGATGTTTGAATCAGGCTATAACTACCCCGTCCTACAGCACCTATGGCGGTGTCTGTAAGGCGGTCGCGCGAACCATGCCCGTTTGAAGTAGGAAGGATCCGTTGCGCCCACATCTCAGATTGAACAACGGGAGAGTTTGCCATGCACAGTTCGAACCCGATCTCCAGCCGCCCCGCCGTTGCCCAGCCGCCTCTTCACGCGCGCAAAACCGAGCACCAGGAAGGCATTACCCTCACCTCCCGAGAAACAGAAGTCCTGCAATGGAGCGCTGCGGGCAAGTCTTCCTGGGAAATCAGCCAGATCGTCAATTGCAGCGAAGCCGGGGTGAACTACCACTTCTGCAACATTCGTCGCAAATTCGGCGTGAGTTCACGCTGGACCGCGGTGGTCAAGGCGCTGGAGCAAGGCTTGATCCACTTACCCTGAACCCGGTCGATTGCGGTGTACGGCGCGCCATCGGCCCTCACCGAGAAACCGCATGAACCCGGCTGCCCCCCTATCTTTTGGTCAAACCCTCAATGATGCCTGCGACGATACTCCCGTATCGCGCCGGCATGGCCATTCAAGACCCTTGCGCATCATCCTCGCCGACGATCATCCGGTGGTGCTGATGGGTGTGCAAATGTCGCTGTGCCCCTCTTTGGGCACAACAATCTCGATCGTTGCCCAAGCGCAGAATGCCGATGAACTGATCGAGCATCTGGAGCGCACAGCGTGCGACATTCTGGTCAGTGATTATTCGATGCCTTACGGGCGCTTTCCCGACGGCCTGGCATTGATGGGTTATGTGAAACGTCATTTCCCTCAGGTCTCGCTGATCGTCATGACCATGTTGCGCAACCCCTCCCTGCTGCAAGCCTTGCTCAACACGGGGGTTTGCGGCCTGTTCGACAAGCGCAGCCCACTGATCGAGCTGAAACGCGCCGTGCACAGCGTGGCCAAGGGGCGTCGCTACCTCAGCCCTTCCTTTGCCGAGATTCTCGAGGCCCAGAGCTTGCCCCGCACAAGCGATGATCCGCCAGTCGTGAGCCTTTCCGAGCGCGAACTGGAAGTGGTGCGCCTGTTCGTCCAGGGCTTGTCCGGCCGGCAGATCGCCGCGCAACTGAACCGCAGCGAAAAAACCATCAGCCGACAAAAACGCACCGCCATGGACAAGTTGGGACTTGACCATGACGGTGGGTTGGTAGAATTTGCGCGGGTGAGTGGGTTGAAGGGGTGAGTTTCAGTCACTGATAATCGAAAATTAACCAGTTGCCCCGGCTCTGCGTTACCAAACAGAGCCGGGAAGCGAGCTATCAGCTAATTTGAGTCCGAATTCTCGGAATTTTTTTATTGAACTTTAAAATTTCGGCGCCGTCATTCCCACCACTATATGGGTGTGGCGTTTCCGTAACATTGGTGTAAGTTGATGAGCTTGCTCTTGTTTCTGGCTGAGGTTTAGGAGCTGTATTTCCTTTTATCATAGGCTGAAGTTGAGGCTCAAACCTAGCTACCTCCATATCCTTAGACGTCACTGCGCCACTTCTTGCTCGTGTAGGTATAGGTTTAGATGGAAGTGTAGGTGTAGGGGTAGATGTAGATGTGCCGGTAGATGTAGGTGCAGATCTAGTTATTGATCTTGGTGTTGCAGGAGCATTAGCTCTTGCCATTCTGCGGCCGGCCTTCAACTGCATGGATCCTCCTACAAAAATTAATGCCACCGATGCAATAGTGGCTAATATTCCCACGGCGACATTATCTTCCTTGAAGGACCAGATCGCTCCTCCCGCGGCAGCCAACCCCAAAGCTATAGCGAGTACACTATGACCTGTCGGGTCTTTATGTTTAATCGGATTTCCTAAACAATACATATACGCATTCATTCCCCCCTCCCCAAACGGGCTCCAACTGTCCGGGCTATGAAACCGCATCAACAGCGGATTGAACGCCCGATACCCATTGCCCAGTAAATACCAGCCGGTTTGCGCTTCACGCCGTTCGCCGTTGTAACCCAGATGACTGCTCACCGATGGATCATCCGCACGATGGCCATACGCCGAGTAAGCGATCTCGCTGCGACCTTCCTGGTTCACCTCACACAGCACAGTGTTCTTGTCGTCATTGGCCAGCAACAGGGCCTTTGGGCCAGCACCTTCCTGGTGCTCGGCGAGCACAACTCCGTCGCCACGCATGAAGGTACTGCTGCCGGAATCCTGAATCTGGTTCACCAGTTCGCCGCTCTTGTAGAAGCGCTGCTCATTGCCGCCAGCACTACTGCGCCCGTTCAGCGTGTCCAGTGAGTCATAGTGATAATCATTGGCCGTCTCGCCGGACAAGGCGCTGACGCTGATCAAACGGCCCAGGCTGTCATAGGCCAGGATACGACCAACCTCGTCGCGCAGCAGGTTACCGTCGGCGTCATAGGTGAAGTCGATTCTGGGCGGATAGAGCGGGTCGTCTGGGCGAGCCGGATCCAAGTCATTGGTGAGCCCGGTCAGCTGACAAGGGTCGTTCTCGTTTGCGTATTCGAAAGTGATCGCGTGAACCCCACCCTCAAAGGTGGTTTCCACGAAGTCCAGATTGTCCTGCGCATCAAAGCCGAAAATCTGACCCTTGATGATCTTGCCATAAGGGTCTTCGGGGCATTGGCTGCCGGTACAAATGTAATTGACCAGGCGCCCGCGCGGGTCGTACTCATAGAGTTCGTCACGCAGCGTCTCAGTGCCTTGCATCAACGTGCGCTGAGTAAGCCGGTCGACCTCGTCGTAGGTTTGGCTCAGCGTTTGTATGACCTGATTGCCCAGGTCGAACGTACGCAGCACCTCACGGCCGAAATCATCATATTCAAGATCGATCTTGAGCTTCTGCGTGCCGTCGACGGTTTCGATTGTCTTGAGTTGGCCCAGATCGTCGTAGTCGAACGTCGAACGTGTGTCACCCAACTCGGTGGCTTTCAACCGGGCAAGATTGTCGTACTCGTAGTTCTGGGTCTGCCCCAGCACATCTGTGTAACTCATCAACCGTGCCTGCCGGCTGTACTCGTAATACATGACGCGCTCATCTTCGCCGGTTTGCCCACGGGTTTCGCTTTTCACTTCACCGGTGCTGAAGTACTCACGCGCAAGGCTATGTTTGATACCCTCCTGGTCTATTTCTTCGGTGGACCGCAAGCGCGCATTCTTAGGGTCGTAGGTATAAACGGCGGTACTCTCCAGCGCAATCCGCTGCTCTGGATCTTCGCCCAGTTCCGGCCGGTAGACGTAAGCGGTTTCCACCCCGCTGGGGCGCTTGACCGTCTTGGGTTGGCTTTGCCCCGGATCGAATGTGTATTCACTTCGACGCCCACCGGTAATCGATACCGTCATGCGATCAAGGCCGTCAAATTCCTGCTCTCCGAGCACGACACCATTGACACTGATCTTCACCGGCAGGTCTTCGCTGCTGTGTTCGGCGTACTGGCGTACGACTTCGTTGCTGTCAGGCAACAGGGTTTTGGTCATCCGGTCGAACGCGTCATACTCATAGCGTGTCCAGTTGCCGGCAGCGTCATATTCCTCGGCGGTTCGGCCCATCCCATCGTAGTGGTAGACATGTTCGCTGATCACCTGACCATCCAGGTCAATACGTTTGACGCTGTCGGGCTTGTCGAACAGGTTGTTGGCCGTGACGGTTTTACCCATGCCTTCGAGCCACTTCGTGGTGGTTTGGGCGATTGGATCGGTGGCTTCGTGTTCCTCGACACCATCGGGTCGGATCACACTGCGCTGCTCACCCCAGTCGTCGTAGTTGAACAGACTGGTCAAGTGCACGTCTTTTGCTCTTTCCCAGTCGATAACGGTTTCGCTGGTCAACTGTTCGCGGTTGTTGTAGGTCGCACGGTAGATTTCACGAAACGCATCAGGATCACCACCCAGAGCGTCGGCATCGCACCGGGTTTCCTTTACGACCCTGTTATGGCCGTCCAGGTACGTGATGGTTTCAACGCCCTTGACGTCCCTGGCGCTTTGCGTTGCCTGCTGACCGAACGCGTTGGTGAGCGTGTAGGTATAGTGGCGGCTGGCTTTGTATGTTTCATTGTTCGGCGCCACGGTTTCCTTGGTCACACGGCCCAGCAAGTCATACTCGTAGGCAATTTCCACATCGTTGTCATCGTGGTTGAGCAGCGGCTCACCATTGAGCAAGGAGTGCTCCAGGGTGAGGACCTTTTTTTCGCCATCGAATCCGGTCAGGGTACTCTTCGTTTTCAGGACGGTCTCACCATTGCGGGCATTGCGGGTCTTGCTGTAGACGTAACCGGTGGTGGTGGTTTTGCCGTTGAGCGTGACCTCGTCCGTCAACTTGCGGCCATGCTCGAAGGCGTTATCAGGTTCGTCGATGTAGCTGAAAACACTGTGTTGCAGAGGCACCTGTTTACTGCGATCGAGCTGCATCAGGCTCTCGACGCTCAAGGCCAGCCAGGTGCCCTTGTTTTCCAGGCCCTTTTGGGCGACATAGTGGTAGCAGGTCTGCAGGGTGGGAGCCTTGCCATACTTGGAACTGGCTGGCGTCACGGTTTTGCTCTTGAGGTTGCGCACAAAACCCTGAGGGTCGGCTGGGCACAGGACATTGCCGTCCGCGTCCTTCTCGCCCTTCGCGGGGTACCACTCGCTGGTTTCGGTCACGCCGTTGGCGTTGACCTGGGTCAGCAGGTTGCCGAAGTCGTCATAAGTGGTGGTGACCGTTTCCTCGTGCCGGGGCAGCGTGGCGCTGAGGTGGCGCCAGGTCTGGGTGACCTTTTTTGGCAGCTGGCAATAGGGCTTCTGCTCCTTGAACGGCTGGTCCGGATCGATGTAGTACTCGGTTTCGGTCCTCTGGTAGGTGTGTTTCTGCGGATCGCTGCTGAACTGAGTGGTTTCTTCCAGCACCAGCAGGTGAAAACGGTTGAACACCCGCCTGGTTTCACGCACCTTCTTGCTGTTCAAGGCGTCCCAGAGGATCTCTTTGGTCTCGTACTGATAATCCGAGAGCACTTTATAGAGGTTGTCCAGGCCATCGTTGCTCCAGGACAGGCCGCTGCCGAA